>NZ_JBEXOV010000184.1:0-7062 GCF_040611715.1 Streptomyces sp. NPDC006544
GCGGAAGCTCCGCTGCAGCCCCAACCGGATCACCAACATCGTGAAGGCCGTCCTCGTCCTTCACCACGCCTCAACCTGAGGTTGGAAAAGGCTCAATGAATCAGCCCTGCCTGTGGAGTTGACTGCTCGCCCGAGCGGGCGCGGCGTTGGGTCTCCCATTCGCCCGCTCACCCATTTGGGGTATTGCTCGGAAATGGTTCTGCTTGAGGGAAAGTGAGCTGTCAGGGTGCGGAATGACGCCGCGGTCGGCAATGCGTTGACGGGAGTACGGCTTCGGTCGGGATGAACGGCTCCCGCCGCTCCCCTATCCGATGCATGTAGAGCTAGGCGGCCACGGTGAAGTGAGCGAGGGGGCCTTTCCGAGCCTGTATTCTGACGCCCAATCGCCCCCTGACAACAAAGGTGACGCACTGTGAAGACCGAATCGCCGGTGAGCGACTTCTACTGCAACCAGGCCCTAAGCGGGCGGGTGGAAATCCAGCCGGTGGTCGAGACGGAGCGAGTCCTCGCCTTCCACCACACCAACCCGTCGTATCCGGTGCACATCGTGGTGATTCCGAAGGAGCATGTCCCCTCGCTCACGGACCTCGGCGATGCGGACCTCGGCTTGGTTCACGAAGTGGTCGAGGTGGTCCGTGAAGTCGCGGCCATGGTGGAGAAGGAGCACGGTTCGTGTTCCGTCAACACGAACCTAGGGCTCTACCAGGAGTCGAAGCACATGCACTGGCACGTGTACTACCGCGGGGAGAGCGCGAGGGAGATCCTCGGCATGTACGGCCACCACGACCGCTGACCTCAGCGCCGTACAGCGGCTGGCCTTGCGGCAGCCAGGGTTAGCCGGGCAACCGTGGAAGCAGCTTCGCGGGCGTGGCGTGCCGTCGGCCCCGGATCCGGCTCACGCGGGGTTTCCCGGAGCTTGCCGCAGGCCTGTACGAGAGGCTTGCCGTCGGCCAGGGCTTCGTCGGCTACGACGACGCAACGGCTCGGATTCCGTTCGGCGTACGCGGCGGCGTTTTCGATCTGGTCGCCTCGGCTGACGGACGTGGGCAGCGGCACGAGCACGGCCGGGATGGCGAGGGCTTCGATTTCGGCGAGGGTGGTTGCGCCGGCGCGACCGATGACGGTATCGGCCAGGTGCAGGGCGTCGTTCATGTCCTGGTGCAGGTATTCGACCTGCCAGTACCCGGTCCGTCCTTCGAGGGTGGGGTCTAGGTTGCCCTTGCCGCAGACGTGCAGGACCGCGTACCGGCCGCACAGGGCGTCGAGTTGGGCGCGGATGGCCTTGTTGACGCGTTGGGATCCGCTGCTGCCGCAGAAGACGAGCAGCACCTGGGTGCTCTCGGGTACCCCGAGGCGGTTGCGGAGGCCAGCGGGGTCTGCCGTGGTGAGGTCGGATCGGAGCGGGAGGCCGGTGATCGCTGCTTTGGCGGAGAGCCAGCGCGGGGTTTGGGGGGCCGGCGTCGTGCTGAAGCAGACGGTGTCGGCGAGGCGCGCGAGGATGAGGTTGGCGAGGCCGAGGGAGCGGTCGGACTCGTGGATCACGATGGGGACCTTGCACAGCCAGGCGGCCACGCCGACCGGGACCGATACGTACGAGCCCTTGGAGAAAAGGGCGTCGGGGCGCTCCGAGCGCATCACGCGCCAGGCGGCGGCCACCCCGCGTGCGACGGTGAGGGGCATGAGGAGGTTGCTCCACGAGCGGTGGCGTTTCAGTCCGGCGGCGGGCACTGCCCGGAAGGGAAGGCTGGCGCGCTCGGCGTACTCGCTTTCGATGCTGCCGCTGCGGCCGATGAACACGAGCTGGGCGCCGGAGGCGGCGAGCTGGTCGGCCACGGCCAGGGCGGGGACGACGTGGCCGGCGCTCGCGCCGCCGGTGATAGCGATCTTCACAGGAGTTCCATTCGAGTTCTCTGCGGCGCGCTGCAGCCGCACCCACCGGCAGAATTAAATTTGTGTGTCTGGTCGGGTCGACTGGATTCGAACCAGTTCCTCGGCAACGCTTTTGCCGTGCTCCACCAGTTGAGCTACGACCCGTTTGAGTTGCAGCGATGGCGACTATATGGCTGGCTGTCGCGGCACGTCAATGGCGAGATGGTAATTGACCGGCGCGAATGTCAGGAGATCTCTATAATTCGAGACAGCTGAATTGACGCCGCTCGAAATCGTAACTCGAGCGGCGCCGCGTGCGCTTTAGTGGCCTGTTTGATCTATTGGCGTGTGCTGAAAATTCGGGGAATGTGGCTGGGGTCGGTGGTTGTGGTGCGACCGGTCCAGCGGTTGGTGATCTCGACTTCGTCGTTGTTGTGGCGGGGGGAGATGACGGCGTGGTGCGGCAGGCCCAGGAGGCGGGCGTAGCGGAGCTTGTCGCCGGCGGGCAGGGTCCGGTCGTCGATGAGCAAGGTAATTCCACGGTTTCGAAGCTGTCGGACGAGGTGGTCGGTGCGTTCGCGCATGGCGGGGAGGTCGGCGCGCAGGACGGTGAGGTGCAGGTCGGCGGGTCCGGTGCCGGCCTTCCAGCGGAGGCCGTGGTGGTCTCGGTGGAGTTCGGCGGTGGTCTGGAGGCAGCGGGTGAGGCCGATGCCGGAGCAGGCCATCCAAGGTGTCTGGGCGGCGCCGTGTTCGTCCGTGAACCTTAGGTTCATGGGGGTGGAGTACTGGCGGCCGAGTTCGAAGACGTGGGCGACTTCGACGGCGTGGGTGTCGCTGTAGTGGCCCTGGTGGCAGCGCAGGCAGGTGGAGCCGGGCGTGGCCTGGTGGAGGTCGGTGCCCGAGGGTGTGAGGGCCAGCAGGCCGCGCCCGCCGTCCCAGGACATGCTGGTGCGCAGTCCGTCGGCCCCATCGGAGATGGCGAACTTCTCCAGGGCGCTGACGGAGGTGTCGAAGAGGAGGACTGTGCCGGCGGCCTGGGCGGCGGTCCAGGGGGTGAGGGTGCCGGCCGGGGTGCCGTACAGCTCCGGAAGTAGGTCGGGGTCCAGGAGGG
The DNA here is from genome assembly GCF_040611715.1 of Streptomyces sp. NPDC006544. NCBI lineage: Bacteria > Bacillati > Actinomycetota > Actinomycetes > Kitasatosporales > Streptomycetaceae > Streptomyces > Streptomyces sp. NPDC006544. The sequence continues at coordinate 2,981 of NZ_JBEXOV010000184.1, forward strand.
TGACGTGGGTGGCGCCGGTGGCTTCGGCGAGTTTGCGGGCGCTGACCTGGAGGTCGGAGCGGATGGCTACGGCGGTGGGCTGGCGTCTGCCGTCGGGGCCGGTCGCGGCGAAGACGATGACGTTGACGACGGGTTCCCCCGTGTGGGGTGTGGGCTCGGAGCTGAGGAGGGCGGCGTCTCCGCGGTTGCCGCAGTGCCCGCAGGCCAGGAGGGTGCTCTGCCCGCTGTCGCCCAGGAGGAGGTGCTCGGTACTGGCGCCGGCGGAGATGCTGCCCCCGTCGGCGGGGGCTTGGAACGTGCCGGTCAGGCCCATGCCGGTGAGGGCGGCCGCGCACGCGTCGTTGAGGAAGCCGGTGGAGGCCCGCATGGCCTCGGGGCTGGTGTCGAAGGTGTAGCAGTCGGCCATCGTGAACTCGCGGGAGCGCATGAGGCCACCGCGGGGGGAGAGCTCATCGCGGAACTTGGTGGTGCTGAGGAAGAGGCGGGCGGGCAGGTCCCGGAAGGACCGCAGGCGGTCGCGGACCGTGGCGGTGGCGATCTCCTCGGAGGTCGGCGCCAGACACAAGTCCTCGCCGCTGCGGCTCCGGGAGGTCAGGAGAGCTCCCTCCCGCTGGTAGGCATCCCAGCGCCCGGTCTCCTTCCACAGCCTGCTGCTCTGCAGGGTGGGGAAGGAGACCGTGTGGGCGCCGCGTTCCTCGAACGCGCGGCGGGCGATGGAGGACAGGCGGTCGTGAACCCGCAGTCCGAGGGGTAGGAGGGTGAAGACACCGCTGGCGGCTGTGGCGGAGACGAGGCCGAGGGAGTCGAGAAGCTCCATCGTGGTCGACCCGGGGTCGGCGGCGCGGGGGCGGACCGGAGGGTGCGCGTCGCCTACCGCCCCACGCCACGTCCTTCCGGAAACCTCCGAGGCGTGCCTCTAAAATTCGAACATACGTGTTAATGAAATATGCGCCACCAGCAGTTTCCCCCGATCTGATCCGGACCCAGCTCGCTTGGAACCGCACCTATGAAGCCCTCGCCCCCCTCACCCCACACAGAGCCCTACCGCGCTGCGCCGCGAGCTCCTGCACCTTTCCCGCGCCCTGGCCGCGCACCCGTACTGGGCTGTCCCCGGCCGTTCCCCGGCGGGCCGGATGGAGCTGCTGCGCCAGGCCCGCGCAGGCCGCTGGGTGTGGGCGGCGTGATCCGGCTGACCGAGCGCCGGCTGCGGATCCTCGAAGCGATCGCCGCCCATACCACCGCCCACGGGGCAGGCCTGTCGGTCCGCGAGATCGGCTCGGCTGTGGGACTCACCAGCTCGAGCAGCGTCGCGTTCCAGCTGGCCCAGCTCGAGCGCGGCGGGCTGCTGGTCCGCTCCGGCCGGGCCTGGTCCACGGCCGAACTCACGAGCACGGCGGTGCGCCGTCTTGCCGCCTCGCGGTAAGTCCTGCGCCGTGCCATGCGGTCCGGCGTAGGCCGGGCCGTGACTTTTTTCGTTGCCGGGTCCGCCGGACGGAGCACCTGGCGGCTGGGTTGGGTTGGGTTGGGTTGGCGGGAGTGTTCGCGGAAGTGCCGACACCCCGCTGGGAGGGAGCCGACGTTACGGGGGGTGATTATCTCTCCACCGCGCTCCCAAAAATCTATGTTGGCCGGAGTAGACATATGGCGGTGCTGTGGTTATGGTTTCTCTCGTAACGCAGAGAGACCGCAGGGCCTGGCAGAGACGAACTGCCGGGCAGCAGTACCCGTAGTACGAGTAAGTGCAGTGCGTAGGACGGTGCGGTGGTGGAGTGTCGAAGCCAGAGTGGTTGCAGGACGGCGACGGGACTGACGACCGGACCGGGTGGCCCGCATTCATCAGGGGCCGCCATGAAGCAGTACCGCGGTTAACGCAGGTGGGCAGTACCCGTAAGTGCAGTACGCAGTACCCGCGGTAGAGCAGTACCCAGCAGTGAAGTCAGTGGAGCAGCACCTCGGTGAAGGCGTCGGCTGCGGGCGCGCGCACCGGGAGGTCCGGCAGTGGGGTTCTAAGCCAGAGCAGATGCACGATGGGCAACGGGGCTGGCTGCCGGAGGTGACGCTCGTACAGGTCACAAGCAGTACAGGTGGTTCGCAGTTCAGCAATAGAAGCAGTACCGCGTTGCAGTAGTTCGCAGTCCCCCCTGTAAGAGATAGTTGATCAAGAGGGATAGAACGGAGGGGCCGAAGCATCATCAGGATCGCCCGGACGGAATGTTGAGTCCGGGTACCGCAGGACATCGTCAGTGAGGTGGTCTCCGGTCAAGCAACCGCGATCCCCGCACCCCCGGCAGCAGTAAGGCCGGCGGGCGGAACAGAAGGCCGGCGCAGTTCCAGGGCCGGCAGATGGTGTAGCAGTTCCTTCGGGGCCCGGGAGCCACATGCTCCCGGGCCCCTCCACGCGTTCCAGAAAGAGGTGCGATGACAGCAGACGACTCGACCGTACTCGCCACTTCGGCCACCCCGGACACCAGGGCCAGGCTCCCGCAGCCTGCACGGGGGCGGTTAGCCTCCCAGGGGATCGGCAGTAAGCCCGCCTGTGGGAGGGATGGATGGTGGCTGACGTGCAGGACTGGGAGCAGCGCAACCGGCCCATGTACGGGATGACTGTCTGGCGGCGCTGGAACTACGACGGTCGACCCGCCCTCGCGGGGACGAGGCCGCCGCCGCGAGGGAAGAGTGCCATGCCCGCTGACTCCGTCCTGCAGATCAAGGTCACCCTGGCCGACATCCACCCGCCGATCTGGCGACGGCTGCAGGTCCCGGCCGACCTCAAACTCGCCCGTCTGCACCTGGCGATCCAGACCGCGATGGGCTGGAGGAACTACCACATGCACCTCTTCGCCACCCGGCTGGCGACTGCGGGCTACGCGACAGGGAACCCGGTCACCGCGACGGGCGGAGGACGCCGCTGGATACGGTCGCTCCCACCGCCGACGATACGCAATTAGGGTACGGAGTATGAGCCACACTCCCGTTGACCCCGTCGCGCACAACCGCCTCGCCTGGGACCGCGAGGTGGAGGAGGGCAACGAGTGGTCACGCCCGGTCGGCCCCGAGGTGATCGCGAAGGCGCGGGCCGGCCAGTGGTCCATCGTCCTGATCGGGTACGAGCCGGTCGACCCGACCTGGTTCCCGCCAGAGATCGCCGGTCGCGACGTGCTCTGCCTCGCCTCCGGCGGCGGGCAGCAGGGTCCGGTGCTGGCAGCGGCGGGCGCGCGGGTGACCGTCTTCGATAACTCGCCCCGCCAGCTGGCGCAGGACGAGATGGTCGCGGCGCGGGAGGGGCTCGACCTACGCACCGTGCTCGGTGACGCGCGCGACCTGAGCCCGTTCCCAGACGCCTCGTTCGACCTTGTCGTCCACCCGGTCTCCAACCTGTTCATCCCGGAGCTGGCGCCGGTCTGGCGCGAGTGCCACCGTGTGCTGCGCCCCGGCGGGACGCTGCTGTCCGGCTTCCTCAACCCGGACGTCTACCTCTTCGACGCCGAGTCGTTGGAGGCGCGCGGCGAGCTGGTGGTGCGCCACCGCCTGCCCTACAGCGACCTCACCCACCTGGAGCCCTCCGAGCGGGAACGGCTGTGGGGCCTCCACGCGCCGGTGGAGTACAGCCACACGCTAACCGAGCAGCTCGGCGGGCAGATCGCGGCGGGCTTCGCCATCACCGGCTTCGCCGAGGCACCGCACCACTCGGAGGCCACCGCCGGCTGGCTCTCCGGCTACTTCGCCACGAAAGCGGTCAAGGCTGGCGCCGGTCACTGACCCTCCACCAGCCGAGGCAGGTCAGCAGTGAGCCGGCGGGCGGCTGGGTCAGGTGGACAAGGGCCTTGACCCCGGATTTTGAACACGTCTATGCGGCTTGGGCCAGGGTAGTTGCTGTTGGTTGGGAGTCGTTCTCGTAGGCGATCGGGGACCACCGCCGCGGACCAGGCGGCGCCGAAGGCGCCGGATCTGATTGGACGTGACTTCACCGCGGCCGCGGTGAACACGGAGCCTTTTTCAACCTGACCGCGATGCCGAGCTGTTGGGGGTCAACGGGCTGTACGTAACGATGAAACTCCTGGTAGACGGGTTATCGACCAAGA
>NZ_JBEXOV010000185.1:0-5633 GCF_040611715.1 Streptomyces sp. NPDC006544
TGCGCGGGCCAGACCCTGCGCCCCGCCCCCGTACCGCGTGACGTGGCGGACCACGTCGTGGTTCGACAGCACCCACGTCGTCGGCGCGCCGACCGAGGCGGTGGCGGCCAGGGACTCGTCGATCACGCTCCGCAGCACGGCGGGGTCCCACGGGCAGTTGAGGAAGCGGAAGTTGAAGGCCTGGTGCAGCTCGTCGGGGCGCACGTACAGCGCGAGCCGCTCGGAGGTGGGCGCCCAGGCCTCGGCGACCCCCACGCGCGGGCCCTCGTAGGAGTCGAGGAGCCGCCGCCAGGAGCGGTGGATCTCGTGGACGCCGTCCTGGTCGAAGAAGGGGAGCGGCTCGGTGCCGATCAGCGTGGCCTGGGCGCCGCGGCCGATGTCCGGGAGCCCGGGGGCCTTGACCATGCCGTGGGCCACGTCCACGCGGAAGCCGTCGACCCCGAGGTCGAGCCAGAAGCGCAGGACGGAGGTGAATTCCTCGGCGACCTCGGGAAGCTCCCAGTTCAGGTCGGGCTGCTGGGGGGCGAAGAGGTGCAGGTACCACTCGCCGTCGGGGGTCCGGGTCCAGGCCGGGCCGCCGAAGACCGATTCCCAGTCGTTGGGGGGTGCGGCGCCCGCGGGCCCCCGGCCCCGCCGGAAGTGGTAGCGGGACCGGGCGGGGGCCCCGGGGGCGCAGGCCAGCGCCTCGCGGAACCAGGGGTGCTGCTCGGAGGTGTGGTTCGGGACCACGTCCACGATGACGCGCAGGCCGAGGGCGTGGGCGGAGCGGACGAGGTCGTCGGCGTCGGAGAGGTCGCCGAAGAGGGGATCGACGGCCCGGTAGTCGGCCACGTCGTAGCCGCCGTCCGCCTGGGGGGAGACGTAGAAGGGGGTTAGCCACACGGCGTCGACCCCGAGCCGGGCCAGGTGGGGCAGGCGCTCACGGACCCCGCGCAGGTCGCCGACGCCGTCGCCGTCGCTGTCGGCGAAGGAGCGCACGTACACCTGGTAGATGACGGCATCGCGCCACCAGGCACCGCTCGCGTCGGCGTTGCTGGAAGCGCTTGCAAGCCGGGGGGCGGTCAACTCGTGGGTCATATCGGGACAACGCCGGTACACGCCCCCTGGTTGCGGGCCCGGACGGTCGAAGAGGGTTCGAACTAACAGCAAGGTGCGGCAACCGTACGGACACGTGGATGTAACGATGAGCCCTTCTTGCAGAAATTTGCCGCAAGCTCTTTCGGACAGCTTTCAGGCTTGTTACGTTCTCGGCAACTCGGGACCGCGAGGCGCGGCCGGGATCATCGAAGGAGTTCATATGCGGCGTGGCATAGCGGCCACCGCGCTGGTCGCGGCTCTGGCGCTCGCGGCGACGGCTTGCGGCGGTGACACCAAGGACGACGGCGGAGCCAAGGCCGACGGGGAGCTCTCCGGCACGGTCACGTGGTGGGACACCTCGAACGACGCCGAGAAGGCGTCCTTCCAGAAGATCGCCGAGGCGTTCACCGCCAAGCACCCCAAGGTGACCGTCAAGTACGTCAACGTTCCCTACGGTGACGCCCAGAACAAGGTCAAGAACGCCTTCAGCAGCGGCTCCGAGGCCCCGGACGTCATCCGCTCCGACGTGGGCTGGGTCGCCGACTTCGCCTCCCTCGGCTACCTCGCCGAGGTCCCGGCCGACACGGCGAAGAAGATCGACGCCGAGTTCCTGCCCCAGGCCGCGGCCAGCGGCAAGTACGAGGGCAAGTCCTACGCCGTCCCGCAGGTCATCGACACCCTCGGCCTCTTCTACAACAAGAAGATGCTCGCCGACGCCGGCGTCCAGCCCCCCACGACGCTGGAAGAGGTGAAGACCGCCGCCGCCGCCATCAAGGCCAAGACCGGCAAGGCCGGCCTCTACCTGCGCGGCGACGACTCCTACTGGTTCCTCCCCCTCATCTACGGAGAGGGCGGCGACCTCGTCGACGCGAAGACCAAGACGGTCACCGTCGACAACGCGGCCGGCGTCAAGGCGTTCAAGACCGCCCGCGACCTGGTCACCTCGGGCGCGGCGATCACCAACGCCACCGACGGCTGGACCAACATGCAGACCGCCTTCAAGTCGGGCGAAGCCGCGATGATGATCAACGGTCCGTGGGCCGTCGCCGACAGCTACGCCGGCGACCAGTTCAAGGACAAGGCCAACCTCGGCATCGCCGCCGTCCCGGCCGGCTCCGTCAAGGCGGGCGCCCCCCAGGGCGGCCACGACCTCGCCGTCTACGCGGGCTCCAAGAACATCCCCGCCGCGCAGGCCTTCGTCGACTACATGACCTCGCAGGAGGTGCAGGTCCAGTCCGCCAAGGACCTGAGCCTGCTCCCGACCCGGACCGCCGCCTACGAGCAGCCCGACGTCAAGTCCAACGAGATGGTCCAGTTCTTCAAGCCGGCCGTGGACAAGGCCGTCGAGCGCGCCTGGATCCCGGAGAACGGCTCCCTCTTCGAGCCGCTCAAGGTCGAGTACACCAAGGCGATCACCGGTGCCTCGAGCCCGGAGGACGCGGCCAAGGCGGCCGGCGTCGAATTCCGCAAGATCCTCAAGGGCTGGAAGTAACGAAACCATGGCTGCTCACACCAGCCAGTCGGTGGCGAAGGCCGCGGGCAGCGAAGTCGGTCCTGACACCGACGTCGCCGCCCGCGGCCGGAGCCGCAGGACTGACAGCAAGAACGGGACCCGGGGCGGGAACCGCCCCGGGCTGAGGCGCGCGCTGGCCACCCACTGGTACGCCTGGGCCATGATCGCCCCGGTCGTGCTCGTACTCGGCGTGATCATCGGCTGGCCGCTCGTCCGCGGCGTCTACCTGTCGCTGACCGACGCCACCGAACGCAACGTCGGCCGCACCATCGGCGCCAACCACATCGAGGCGACGTACCAGTTCGTCGGACTCGACAACTACGCCGACGTCCTCGCCGACCCGGTGTTCCTGCAGCGGCTGGTGTGGACGGTGCTGTGGACCGTCGCCTGCGTGTCGATCACCTTCGCGCTCGGCCTCGCCCTCGCCACCATGCTCAACCGGGACTTCAAGGGCCGCGCCGCCTACCGCATGGCGCTCATCCTGCCCTGGGCCGTCCCCGGCTTCGTCTCCGTCTTCGCCTGGCGGTTCCTCTTCAACCGCGACAGCGGCATCCTCAACAAGCTCCTCGAAGGCGGCGGCATCAGCGCCGTCCCGTGGCTCGACGACCCGACCTGGGCCAAGGTCGCGGTCATCGCCGTCAACGTCTGGCTCGGCGTCCCCTTCATGATGGTCGCCCTCCTCGGCGGAATGCAGTCCGTACCCGGCGAGCTCTACGAGGCCGCCGAGATGGACGGCGCCGGCCCGTGGCAGCGGTTCCGCCACATCACCCTGCCGGGGCTGCGCGCCGTCAGCATGACGGTGATCCTGCTCTCCACCATCTGGACCTTCAACATGTTCCCGGTGATCTTCCTGCTCACCCGGGGCGGGCCGGGAGACTCCACCGAGATCCTGGTCACCCAGGCCTTCCGCGAGGCGTTCGTTTCCAGCCCGCGCGACTTCGCCGGCTCGGCGACCTGGGGCGTACTGATCCTCCTGCTGCTCATGATCTTCGCGCTGGTCTACCGGCGCTCGCTGCGCAAGCAGGGAGAGGTGTGGTGACCGTGACGACCCCGCCCAAGACCGCCGCCCACCCCGGCCGCCGCCGGGGAGAGCGCTCCCCGCTGGCCTCCGCAGGCCTGCACGCCACACTGGTCGGCGCGTCCGTGATCGCCGTGTTCCCGGTGCTGTGGGTCCTGCTGACCTCGCTCAAGCCCGCGAAGCACGCCATCTCCACGGACTTCGTCAAGGAACCGACCCTCGACAACTACCGCTACCTGGTGGAGTCGACCTCCTTCCTCACCTGGTTCGGCAACTCCGTCCTCGTGGCCGGCATCACCACCGTCCTCGGGGTGTTCATCGCCGCCACCACCGGCTACGCCGTCAGCCGCTTCAAGTTCCCCGGAATGAAGCCGCTGATGTGGACCCTGCTCATCACGCAGATGTTCCCTATGGCCATCCTCATCGTGCCGCTCTACAACCTCATGGGCGACCTCGGGCTGCTCAACCAGCCGCTCGGCCTGATCATCACGTACCTCACCATCGCCGTGCCGTTCTGCGCCTGGATGATGAAGGGCTTCTTCGACACCATCCCCGTGGAGATCGACGAATCCGGCCGGGTGGACGGGCTCAACCCCTTCGGCACCTTCTGGCGGCTCATCCTCCCGCTCGCCAAGCCCGGCCTCGCCGTCACCGGCTTCTACGCCTTCATCACCGCCTGGGGCGAAGTCGCCTACGCCTCCGCCTTCATGGTCGGCGACGAGCACCTCACCCTGGCCGGCGGACTGCAGACCTTCGTCACGCAGTACACCTCCAACTGGGGTGCCATGAGCGCGGCTTCCGTCCTCATCGCCATCCCCGCCGCGTTCTTCTTCCTCTTCGCCCAGCGTCACCTCGTCGCCGGGATGACGGCAGGCGCGACCAAGGGCTGACCGCCCCGTCACGGGCTGACCACCCGCTGCCCGCCCCCTCTCACCCCCGGCCCGATCTCCCAAGGACGACATGACCCAGCACCTCGCCGACGCGCTCCCCGCCTCCACCGGCACCACGCCCGGCTGGTGGAGAGAAGCGGTGATCTACCAGGTCTATCCGCGCAGCTTCGCCGACTCCAACGGAGACGGCATGGGGGACCTCGAAGGCATCCGCAGCCGACTGCCCTACCTCAAGGACCTGGGCGTCGACGCCGTCTGGCTCAGCCCCTTCTACGCCTCCCCGCAGGCGGACGCCGGCTACGACGTCGCCGACTACCGGGCCATCGACCCCATGTTCGGCAGCCTGCACGACGCCGACGCCGTGATCCGCGAAGCCCACGCGCTCGACCTGCGGATCATCGTGGACCTGGTCCCCAACCACTGCTCCGACCAGCACGAATGGTTCAAGCAGGCGCTGCGCGAAGGCCCGGGCAGCCCCCTGCGCGAACGCTTCCACTTCCGCGCCGGGCGCGGCGAGGACGGCGCGGAGCCCCCGAACGACTGGGAGTCGATCTTCGGCGGCCCGGCCTGGACCCGGGTCGCCGACGGCGAGTGGTACCTCCACCTCTTCGCCCCCGAGCAGCCCGACTTCAACTGGGAACACCCCGCCGTCCAGGACGAGTTCCGCTCGATCCTGCGCTTCTGGCTCGACCTCGGCGCCGACGGCTTCCGCATCGACGTGGCCCACGGCCTGGTCAAGGCCCCCGGCCTGCCCGACCTCGGCCGCGGCGAACAGCTCAAGCTGCTCGGCAACCAGGTCCTGCCCTTCTTCGACCAGGACGGCGTCCACGAGATCTACCGCTCCTGGCGCCTCGTCCTCGACGAGTACGCGGGCGACCGCATCGGCGTCGCCGAGGCGTGGACCCCGAGCGCGGACCGGACGGCCCTCTACCTGCGTCCCGACGAGCTGCACCAGGCCTTCAACTTCCACTACCTGAACACCGGATGGGACGCGCAGGCGCTGCGCGCCACCATCGACGAGTCGCTGGACGCGATGCGCCCGGTCGGCGCGCCGACGACGTGGGTGCTGTCGAACCACGACGTGGTCCGCCACGTCACGCGGTACGGGGGCGGGGCGCAGGGTCTGGCCCGCGCA
>NZ_JBEXOV010000186.1:0-5493 GCF_040611715.1 Streptomyces sp. NPDC006544
CGGCGAGGGCGACGGCCAGGCCCGCCCCGAGCTCTCCGGGCGGGGACCGTCCCGCACGCGGCCTGCGCCGGTTCACCGGCGCGCGCCCGGCCCGCCCCGAGGTCTGCGGGCTGTGCGGAACGGTCGTCGCGCAGGACGCGCACCGCCATGTCGTGGAGAGCGAGAAGCGGGCGCTGGTGTGCGCCTGCACCGCGTGTGCCCTGCTGTTCGACCGGCCCGGCGTCGCCACCGGCCGGTTCCGCGCCGTCCCGAACCGCTACCTCGCCGACCCCGCCCACCCCCTCGACGACGGCGCCTGGGAACTGCTCCAGATCCCGGTCGGCGTCGCCTTCTTCTTCCGCAACGCCGCCCTCGATCGTCTCGTCGCGCTCTACCCGAGCCCGGCCGGCGCCACCGAGAGCGAACTCGACGCCGAGACCTGGCAGACCGTACTCGGCGCCGGGCGCCTCGCCCCGCTCCTCGAACCCGACGTGGAGGCCCTGCTGCTCCGCCGTGAGCAGGGACGGACCGACTGCTATCTGGTGCCGATCGACATCTGCTACGAACTCGTCGGGCGGATGCGCCTGCTGTGGACGGGATTCGACGGCGGAGCCGAAGCCCGGGCGGCGCTCGACGCCTTCTTCACCGAGGTCGAGCGACGGGCCAAGACCCCGGCGGAGGCACCCGCGCCATGACCGACTTCGGCTTCACCTGCACCGGTGTGCGCGCCGACCCGTACGCCGCCGGACCCACCCTGGTGTTCCGGCTGCGCGTCACGGCCGGCGGGGACCCCGGACCCACCCGGGTTCACGCCCTGGCGCTGCGCTGCCAGCTGCGCATCGAGCCCGCGCGGCGCGGTTACGGACCGGCCGAGGCGGCGGGCCTGGCCGATCTGTTCGGCGAACGCTCCCGCTGGGGCACCACCCTGCAACCGGTGCAGTTCGCCCAGGTCGCCCTCATGGTGCCCAGTTTCACCGGGGAGACCGAGATCGACGTGGTCGTGCCGTGCACCTACGACATGGACATCGCCGCGAGCCGCTACTTCAGCAGCCTGGAGGACGGGGAGGCGCCGCTGCTGATGCTCTTCTCCGGCACCGCCTTCACCGGGGCCGGCGGCTTCCACGTCGAGCCCGTGCCCTGGGACCGCGAGGCCTCGTACCGGATGCCCGTGGCGGTCTGGCACGAGATGGTCGAGCAGCACTTTCCGGGCTGCGGCTGGCTGCGGCTGCCCCGCGACGTCATGGACGACTTGCTCGCCTTCCGCTCGCGGCACGCCCTCGCCTCCTGGGAGGCGACCGTACGGACCCTCCTGGACGCGGCGGCCGAGCCCCGGCCGGAGCCGCTGCGACCCCTCCGGCTGGGCGCCGCCCTGCCGTGTGTCACCGAGAGGACGGCGCCGTGACGACGGCCACCGCACTGGAGTCCCGCTTCGCGACCGCCCGGCACGTGGCCGACGCGGTCCTCTTCGAGGGGTACGTGCTGTACCCCTACCGGGCCTCGGCGGCCAAGAACCGGCTGCGCTGGCAGTTCGGCGTGCTCGTGCCGCCCGCATGGGGCCCGGCGCACGAGGAACCCTCCTTCCAGCAGACCGAACTCCTGATGGAGCCCAAGGGCGACGCGACACTCACCGTGGAGCTGCGGTTCCTGCACGCGCGGCGGCGCACCGTCCAACAGGCCCTGCCCGAAGGCGGGTTCGCGGACGTCGCCGAACTGCACATGGACGACCGGGTGCTGGTGCCCTGGGACGAGGGGGCCGAGGAGCGGGTCGAGATGAGCGTCACCCTGGCCGAACTGGCCGGGGACGGGGCCGAGATCCCGTTCGCGCGGGCCGCCCGGGAGGACACCGAGCCCGTCACCCACGCGGACGGGCGGTGCGCCGGCCGTCTGGTGCGGCGCACCGAGCGGATCGAGGGACGCGTGCGGCTGCGCGCCGCCGAACTCGACGGACCGTACCGGGTGCTGAAGCTCACGGCGGTGGTGGAGAACACCAACCCGTGGACCCCCGCCACCGACGGCGAGGACCGGGAGGCGGCGCTGCCGCACTCGCTCGTCGCCGCTCATCTCCTGCTGGGCCTGAGCGGCGGTTCCTTCCTGTCGATGACCGATCCGCCGGAGTGGGCCAAGGGCGCCGTCGCCTCCTGCGTCAACCGGCACACCTGGCCCGTGCTCGCCGGTGAGCCGGGCCGGTCGGACGTGGTGCTGTCCTCGCCGATCATCCTGGAGGACCATCCCGCGATCGCTCCCGAGAGCATCGGCGCGATGTACGACTCCACCGAGATCGACGAGATCCTCGCCCTGCGCACCGCCGCCCTGACCGATCAGGAGAAGCGCGAGGCGCGCGGGACGGACGCGAGGGCCGCCGCCGTGATCGACCTGGCCGAGTCGATGCCACCCGAGGTGCTGGAGCGCCTGCACGGCGCCGTGCGCGCCCTGCGTGAGATCACCGGCCCGGACGGGCCGGAGGATCCCGTGGAACCCTTCGACGAGCAGGCCGTGTTCAGGCCCGAGACCCCCTGGTGGGACCCGGCGCACACGGACACCCCCGACCCCGCGCGGGACCGGGTGCTCGTCGACGGCGTGCCGGTCGGTGTCGGCAGCCGGGTGCTGCTGCGGCCGGGCCTGCGGCGCACCGACGCCCAGGACCTGTTCCTCCGGGGCCGCACCGCCCTGGTCGAGGCGGTCCTGCACGACGTGGACGGCGGGGTGCACCTCGCCGTCACCGTGGAGGGCGACCCCGGCGCCGACATCCGCCGGGAGCAGGGCAGGTTCCTCTACTTCCAGCCCGACGAGCTCTCGCCCCTGGAGGACGCGTGAGCGGCCGGATCCTGGTCGCGGGCATCGGCAACGTGTTCCTCGGCGACGACGGCTTCGGCGTGGAGGCGCTGCGGCAGCTGTCCTCGTACGAACTGCCCGGCCAGGTCGAGGCCGTGGACTTCGGCGTCCGGGGGGTGCACCTCGCCTACCAGCTCCTCGACGGCTACGACACCCTCGTCCTGGTGGACGCCACCGCCCGCGGCGGAGCCCCCGGAACGCTCTACCTCATCGAGCCCGGCGCACCCGGATCCGTCGAGCCGGGCGCGGCCCCGCTGGACGGCCACCACATGGCCCCCGACGCGGTCCTGGCCCTGCTGGGGACCCTGTGCGAGGGCACCGGCACCACCCCGCCCCGGCGGATCCTCGTCGTGGGATGCGAACCCGCATCGGTCACGGAGGGCATCGGGCTGAGCGAGCCGGTGGCCGCCGCCGTACCGCGGGCCGTACGGATGATCCTCGGGCTCCTGCCGGGCGGCGCCGGGGACCGGGCCACCGAGGACCACGGCGTCGGACATCGCGGCTCCGCGGACCACGGCCTGCACCACCCGCACCACCACGACCCACACCATGAAGGCCAGGACGCCGCGGCGTCCCCGGTCGCCGAGTTGAGGAGGACCCCGTGAAGAAGGCCGTCATCTGCGGTGCGGCCGCGGCCGCGCTCGCCGCCGTGCTCGTGCAGATCCTCCCCGACATCAGACGCTATCTGCGCATGCGCCGCATGTGAGGCGCGCGGCCGGCGGTCCGGGTCCTCGGAGCGGCTGAACGGCGTACACGGTGGACCGTCCGTCGGCGTGCCCGGCCGCACCGTCCCCGTCCTGCCGGTGTAATGAGCCCCGGCAGGACGGAGTCCGATGCACGAGATGTCGATCGCCATGGCCGTCGTGGGCCAGGTGGAGGAAGCCGCCGGGGCCGCCGGCGCGAGCGGCGTGAGCGTGGTGCGCCTCCAGGTCGGGGAGTTGGCCGGAGTCGTGGCCGACGCCTTGGCCTTCTGCTTCGAACTGGCCTGTGCGGGCACGGTCCTCGAGGGGGCCGAACTCGTCACGGAGCCGGTGGCCGCCCGCGCCCGCTGCGGTTCCTGCGCACGCCGATGGCCGGTCGGCATGCCGCCCCGGCTGTGCTGCCCCGGTTGCGGGAGCGCGGCGCACGTAGAGCTGCTCTCGGGCCGTGAGCTGCAGATCCTCAGTGTGAACTGGGTGGACGGTTCCGGCGCCGGCCCGGCCACGCACGATTCCGCGAACCGAACTCCGAGGAGCACCGAGCCATGTGCCGAGTGGTCGACCTGAAGCAGGCGGTACTCGCCAAGAACGACGCCGCCGCGCACACCCTGCGCGCCGAGCTCACCGCCCGCGGCACCGTGACCGTCAACCTGCTCTCCAGCCCCGGCAGCGGCAAGACCGCCCTGCTGGAGCGCGAGCTGGTTCTCGCCCGGGAGCGCGGGCTGGCGGTGGCCGCCCTCACCGCCGACCTGGCCACCGAGAACGACGCGGTACGGCTGGCACGCTCCGGCGCACCCGTCAAGCAGGTGCTCACCGACGGGCTCTGTCATCTGGAGGCCGGGATGCTCGGCCGGCACCTGGACGGCTGGCTGCCCGACCCCACCCGGCTCCTCTTCGTGGAGAACGTGGGCAACCTCGTCTGCCCCGCCTCCTACGATCTCGGCGAGTCCCTGCGGGTCGTCCTGGCCTCGGTGACCGAGGGCGAGGACAAGCCCCTGAAGTACCCGACGGCCTTCGGCCTCGCCCAGCTCGTGCTGGTCACCAAGACCGACATCGCCGGAGCCGTCGAGTTCGACGAGGACGCGTTCCGGGCGCACGTCCAGAAGGTCAACCCCGGGGTGGAGGTGGTCCTGACGTCCGCGCGTTCCGGGGAGGGGGTGGGCATCCTGCTCGACCGGGCGACCGCGGTCGCGGACGGCGCGGCGACGCACACGCCGGTGATGGCGCAGCAGGCCTCCGGCGGGGGCGCGCACACGCACGGGCACGGGCGTGCGCAGGACCACGGACATGAGCACGGCCACCCGGTCGGCGCACACGCGGGCGGTCACCCGCACCCGGACCCGGACCCCGGTCCTGAGCACCGCGCGCGTCCCGCCGTGGGGCAGACCTTCTGATGGAGGCGCTCGAGCGCCGCCGGGTCACGGTCCGCGGCGTGGTGCAGGGCGTCGGGTTCCGGCCCTACGTGTACACCCGCGCGACCGGCCTCGGACTGGCCGGCCACGTCACCAACACCGCGGAGGGAGTCGTCGCCGAGGTGGAGGGCGCGGCGTCGGCCGTCGCGGAGTTCTGCGACCGGCTCGCGGCCGACGCTCCCCCGCTCGCCGTCGTCGACACCGTGGACCACGACGAGGTCCCGGCCGTGGGCGGGGCCGGGTTCACCATCGTCGCCTCCCGGACGGGGGGCCCCGCCCGTACGCTGATCTCCCCGGACGTGGCCACGTGCGCCGCCTGTCTCGCCGAGCTCGCGGACCCGGCCGACCGGCGCCACCGCCACCCCTTCATCACCTGCACGCACTGCGGGCCGCGCTTCACCATCGTCACGGCACTGCCCTACGACCGGCCGAACACCACGATGGCCGGCTTCCCCATGTGCCCCGACTGCGCCCGCGAGTACGCCGACCCCGGCGACCGGCGGTTCCACGCCCAGCCCGTCGCCTGCCCGGCGTGCGGACCCCGGCTGCGGCTGCTCACCGGCACCGGCGCC
>NZ_JBEXOV010000187.1:0-5475 GCF_040611715.1 Streptomyces sp. NPDC006544
GTCACACATAGACACGTTTCATGGCAGCAAGGCCTGCCCCCGGGCTTTCCGGGATATTCCCGCTGTATCTGGAGGAACAACCATGACCACCTTCGTGGACCGCGTCGAATTGCATGTCGCCGCGGGTAACGGGGGCCACGGCTGCGCCTCCGTTCACCGGGAGAAGTTCAAGCCGCTCGGCGGCCCCGACGGCGGCAACGGCGGCCGTGGCGGCGACGTCATCCTGGTGGTGGAGCAGGCTGTCACCACCCTGCTGGACTACCACCACAGCCCCCACCGCAAGGCCACCAGCGGCAAGCCCGGCGAGGGCGGCAACCGCTCCGGCAAGGACGGCCAGGACCTGATCCTGCCCGTGCCGGACGGCACCGTCGTCCTCGACAAGGAGGGCAACGTCCTCGCCGACCTCGTCGGCCAGGGCACCACCTACGTCGCGGCCGAAGGCGGCCGCGGCGGCCTCGGCAACGCCGCGCTCTCCTCGGCCCGCCGCAAGGCGCCCGGCTTCGCCCTCCTCGGCGTCCCCGGCACCGGCGGCGACGTCATCCTGGAGCTCAAGACCGTCGCCGACGTCGCGCTGGTCGGTTTCCCGAGCGCCGGCAAGTCCTCGCTGATCTCGGTGCTCTCCGCGGCCAAGCCGAAGATCGCGGACTACCCCTTCACCACCCTCGTCCCGAACCTGGGCGTCGTCACCGCCGGCTCGACGGTCTACACGATCGCCGACGTCCCGGGCCTCATCCCGGGCGCCAGCCAGGGCAAGGGCCTCGGCCTGGAGTTCCTGCGCCACGTCGAGCGCTGCTCGATCCTCGTGCACGTCCTGGACACCGCCACCCTGGAGTCCGACCGCGACCCGCTCGGTGACCTCGACGCCATCGAGGAGGAGCTGAAGCTCTACGGCGGCGGCCTGGAGAAGCGCCCGCGCCTCGTCGTCCTCAACAAGGTCGACATCCCCGACGGCCAGGAGCTCGCGGACATGGTCCGCCCGGACCTGGAGGCCCGCGGCTACAAGGTCTTCGAGGTCTCCGCGGTCTCCCGTGCGGGTCTGAAGGAGCTGTCCTTCTTCCTCGCCGAGGTCATCGCGAAGTTCCGTGCCCGCAAGCCGAAGGAGGAGGCGACCCGCATCGTCATCCGCCCGAAGGCCGTGGACGACAGCGGCTTCACCATCGCCTACGACGAGGCCGAGGACGTCTACCGGGTGCGCGGCGAGAAGCCGGAGCGCTGGGTCCGCCAGACCGACTTCAACATCGACGAGGCCGTCGGCTACCTCGCGGACCGCCTCAACCGCCTCGGTGTCGAGGACGCGCTGCGCAAGGCCGGCGCCCGTGCGGGTGACGGCGTGGCCATCGGCTCCGACGACAACGCGGTCGTCTTCGACTGGGAGCCGACCATGATGGCCGGCGCCGAGATGCTGGGCCGCCGCGGTGAGGACCACCGTCTGGAGTCGCCGCGTCCGGCCACCACGCGCCGCAAGGAGAAGGAAGCCGAGCGCGACACCGCCCAGAAGGAGTACGACGAGTTCCGTCCCTTCTGACCGGCGGACGCCGGCGGGCGGACGCCGACGGGCGGTCTTGAGGCCACGTTTACCCGCGTGGCCTAGGATCCCCTGGTGACGAGCACGAATACCCCCACCGTTTCCGTCGTGGTGATCGCGTACAACGACGCCGGGCTCGTGGGCGAGGCCGTTTCCTCGGCCCTCGCCCAGGGCCCGGTGGTCGCCGAGGTCATCGCCGTGAACGATGCCTCCACCGACGGGACCGGGCCGGTGCTGGACGGGCTGGCCGCCCTCCACCCCCGCCTGAAGGTCGTGCACCGCACGCAGAACAGCGGGGGCTGCGGCACCCCCCGCAACGACGGGATCGCGGCCGCGACCTCCCCGTACGTCCTGTTCCTGGACAGCGACGACGTCCTGCCCACGGGAGCGGCCGCCGCCCTGGTGCGCGCCGCCGAGCAGCACCGGGCGCCCGTCACGGTCGGCGCCTGCGTCCGCAGGGAACTGCCCGGAGGCCGTGAAGTGCCCTGGGTACCGGGCCTCTACACGCCGGGCGACGTCATCGGCCGGCCGGCCGACCGGCCGGAACTGGTCCGCGACACCCTCTGCGTGAACAAGCTCTACGACCGGGCCTTCCTGAACGAGCACGGGATCCGCTTCCCCGACGGCCGGTTCGTCTACGAGGACTTCGTCTTCACCGCCCGCGTGCTGGCCGCCGCGCCCCGCCTCGCCGTGATCGGCGACCTCGTCTACGTCTGGCACGTGCGCCGCGACGCCGCCCGGGTGTCCATCTCCCTGGACCGCAAGGACGTCGGCAACTGGCGTGCGCGCATCGAGGCCCACCGCACCGCCTCCCGCACCCTCACCGCGTCCTCGGCCGAGCTGGGCCGCGCCTGCCAGGTCAAGTTCCTGGAGTACGACCTGCGCATGTACCTGCGCGAGCTCGGCAAGGACCCCGAGTACCAGGCCGCCTGGTGGACCCTGACCCGCGACTACCTCGCCGGTTTCGCCGACGCCGACATCGAGGCCGCCGGGGCGCCGGCCCGCTGGATCGTACGGGTGCTGCGCGCCTGCGAGGCCCCGCCCGCCCCCGCCGACCTGCGGCGGCTGACCGCCTTCGCCGCCGACCCGCCCCGGCTGCCGCCCCCGTACGCGACCGGTCCCGGCGGGAACGCGGTGTGGAGCGAGACCCTGCCCGTGGAGCTGGACGGGCTGGCGGAACTGGAGACGGCCGGACTGCCCGTCACCGTCGACGCCGAGCCGCTCGGTTCCGGGGGGCTGCGGATCCTCGTCCACGACCTGTACGGGCGCCTGGCCCCGGCCGGTCCGCGCAGCGTCCGGCTCAGCTTCGTGCCCCGGGCCGGCGGCGGGGAGCCGCTGTGCGCCGAGCCCGTGGAGCTGCGGCCCGCCGAGGGCGGCGGCCACTGGACCGCGGAGCTGCCCTTCCCCCTCACCACGCTGGCGGCCGCAGGCCGCGGCGCGGGCCGGCGGGGCATGCAGGCGTGGGACGTGCGGGCGAGCGTGGAGTGCGAGGACGGGAGCTCCCTGCTCACCTCGCCGCGCCCCCTCGGAGGCCTGCTGCACCGGCGGGTGCTGCCCAGCAGCCGGTACGGTGTGCTGTTGGCGCAGCCCTATCGCACGGCCGGCGGATCGCTGGCACTGCGGCTCGCGCCCGGGGCCGACGGCGTCATGAGCCTCGTACGCGACCGCCTCCACCGCCGCAAGGGCCGGGGGCGGAGCGGGGTCCGGCGGTAGCCGGAGGAGAAGCGGGTCCGGCGGCAGCCGGAAGAACAAGAGACAGAGCCCAAGGAGATACGCATGACGTTTCTGATCACTGGTGGTGCCGGTTACATCGGGGCACACGTCGTCCGCGCGATGCTGCTCGCCGGTGAGGAGGTCGTGGTTCTGGACGACCTCTCCACGGGCAACGCCGACCGTGTCCCGCAGGGCGTCCCGCTGGTGGTCGGTTCCGTGCTGGACCGGAAGGTCCTGGACGAGACGTTCGCCCGGCACGAGATCACCGGCGTGGTCCACCTGGCGGGCAAGAAGCAGGTCGGCGAGTCCGTGGACAAGCCGCTGCACTACTACGAGGAGAACGTGCAGGGCCTCACGGTCCTGCTCGGCGCCGTGGCCGCCGCCGGCGTCCGCAACTTCCTCTTCTCCTCCTCGGCCTCCGTGTACGGGATGCCCGACGTCGACCTCGTCACCGAGGACACCCCGTGCCTGCCGCTGAGCCCGTACGGCGAGACGAAGCTGGCCGGCGAGTGGCTGGTGCGCGCCGCGGGCAGGGCGCACGGCATCTCGACCGCCTGCCTGCGCTACTTCAACGTTGCGGGCGCCGCGACCCCCGAGCTCGCCGACACCGGCGTCTTCAACCTGGTCCCGATGATCTTCGAGCGTTTCGACCGGGGCGAGGGCGCCCGGATCTTCGGCGACGACTACCCGACCGCCGACGGCACCTGCGTCCGCGACTACATCCACGTCGCGGACCTCGCGGAGGCACACGTGGTGGCGGCCCGCAAGCTCGTCGAGTGGGGCGCGCAGGGCGAGTACAGGGACCTCACGGTCAACATCGGCCGCGGTGAGGGCGTGTCCGTCCGCGAGATGGTCGACCTGGTGAACCAGACCACCGGGCACACCGACGCCGCGTACGCGCCCGTGCTCTCCCCGCGCCGCCCCGGCGACCCGGCGAAGGTCGTCGCCTCCGCCGACCGGATCACGTCCGAGCTGGGCTGGAAGGCCCGCCACGACGTCCGCGAGATGATCACCTCGGCCTGGGAGGGCTGGGAGGCCCACCGCAAGGCCTGACCCCCTCGCGCACGGTGCGTACGAAGCCGCCCGCCCCGGACCTCTCCGGGGCGGGCGGCTTCGTACGTGTGCGGACCGCGGGGCTCAAGCTCCTTGGAGCTCAGCGCTCCAGGAAGGAGAACAGGTCCTCCCACCGGTCGGTGATCTCGGCGCTGGAGTACCGCTTCACGTTGTGGAAGGCGTTGTCGCCGAGCCGGTCGCGCAGTTCCCGGTCGGACATCAGCCGGTCCAGGTGACCGGCGAGCTCCATCGTGTTGCCGAGCCGGGCCAGCAGTCCGTCCTCGCCGTGCTCCACGATCTCCCGTACGCCCGGCGCGCAGTCGAAGGCGGCCACCGGGACGCCCGCGGCCATCGCCTCCAGCAGGGTGATCGGGAACCCCTCGGCCCGCGAGGCCTGGGCGAAGACCGAGGCCCCGCGCAGGGCTCCGAGCACGTCGTCGGTGCTGCCCATCCACTCCACGGACTCCGCCACGCCGAGCTCGGCGGCGTGCGCCCGCAGCGCGGGCTCCTCCACGCCGGCCCCGTAGATCCGCAGGGTCCAGTCGGCGTGGTGCGGGGCGGCGTCCGCCCACGCGTCGAGCAGCAGGTCCATGCCCTTCTCGAAGGCCAGACGGCCGACGCTCGCCACGACCTTCTCCGTCCGCGGGGCGGGAGAGGCGGGCATGAACGGCAGCGGGTTCGGCATGCTGCCCACGTTCTGCACGCCCGCCCGGATCCAGAGGTCCGCGTCCTCGGGGGTCAGCACGAGCATGCGGTCGACCTCCGGGTAGTAGCGGCGGACCCGACGGCCGCGGGTGGACTTCTGGCTCGCCTCGAAGGACTCGTGGCTCATGGCGATGACGGTGCAGCCCTTGGTGTCGGCGAGGGCCACCCACTCCATCGCCCAGACCTGGGTGACGATCACCACGGCCCCGGGGCGGGCCGCGCGCAGCAGCACGCTCAGCTGCTCCGCCTTGGCCCGCATCTTCGCCCGGCGGGCCGCCTGGCGGCGCCGTTCGGGCGCGTTGAGCCGCCCCTTGATGCCGTGCAGCGAGCGCGCGGCCGGCGGGCGGGACTCGTAGAGCGTGGTCGTCGCGTACGGGAGGTCGGCGGGCAGCTTCTGCCGGATCTCCTCGGCGACGGGGGCGATGCCGATGACGTGCACCCGGTGCCCGCGGTCGCCGAACAGCCGGGCCATCTGGTGC
>NZ_JBEXOV010000188.1:0-3271 GCF_040611715.1 Streptomyces sp. NPDC006544
CTTCAGAACTAACACAGTGGACGCGAGCAACTGAGGACAAGCCCTCGGCCTATTAGTACCAGTCAGCTCCACCCGTTACCGGGCTTCCACATCTGGCCTATCAACCCAGTCGTCTACTGGGAGCCTTACCCTCTCAAGGAGGTGGGAATACTCATCTTGAAGCAGGCTTCCCGCTTAGATGCTTTCAGCGGTTATCCCTCCCGAACGTAGCCAACCAGCCATGCCCTTGGCAGGACAACTGGCACACCAGAGGTTCGTCCGTCCCGGTCCTCTCGTACTAGGGACAGCCCTTCTCAATATTCCTACGCGCACAGCGGATAGGGACCGAACTGTCTCACGACGTTCTAAACCCAGCTCGCGTACCGCTTTAATGGGCGAACAGCCCAACCCTTGGGACCGACTCCAGCCCCAGGATGCGACGAGCCGACATCGAGGTGCCAAACCATCCCGTCGATATGGACTCTTGGGGAAGATCAGCCTGTTATCCCCGGGGTACCTTTTATCCGTTGAGCGACGGCGCTTCCACAAGCCACCGCCGGATCACTAGTCCCGACTTTCGTCCCTGCTCGACCCGTCGGTCTCACAGTCAAGCTCCCTTGTGCACTTACACTCAACACCTGATTGCCAACCAGGCTGAGGGAACCTTTGGGCGCCTCCGTTACTTTTTGGGAGGCAACCGCCCCAGTTAAACTACCCATCAGACACTGTCCCTGATCCGGATCACGGACCGAGGTTAGACATCCAGCACGACCAGAGTGGTATTTCAACGGCGACTCCACCATGACTGGCGTCACAGCTTCAAAGTCTCCCACCTATCCTACACAAGCCGAACCGAACACCAATATCAAACTATAGTAAAGGTCCCGGGGTCTTTCCGTCCTGCTGCGCGAAACGAGCATCTTTACTCGTAGTGCAATTTCACCGGGCCTATGGTTGAGACAGTCGAGAAGTCGTTACGCCATTCGTGCAGGTCGGAACTTACCCGACAAGGAATTTCGCTACCTTAGGATGGTTATAGTTACCACCGCCGTTTACTGGCGCTTAAGTTCTCAGCTTCGCCACACCGAAATGTGACTAACCGGTCCCCTTAACGTTCCAGCACCGGGCAGGCGTCAGTCCGTATACATCGCCTTACGGCTTCGCACGGACCTGTGTTTTTAGTAAACAGTCGCTTCTCGCTGGTCTCTGCGGCCACCCCCAGCTCACGGAGTAAATCCGATCACCAGTGATGGCCCCCCTTCTCCCGAAGTTACGGGGGCATTTTGCCGAGTTCCTTAACCATAGTTCACCCGAACGCCTCGGTATTCTCTACCTGACCACCTGAGTCGGTTTAGGGTACGGGCCGCCATGAAACTCGCTAGAGGCTTTTCTCGACAGCATAGGATCATCCACTTCACCACAATCGGCTCGGCATCAGGTCTCAGCCTTAATGAGGGACGGATTTGCCTACCCCTCGGCCTACACCCTTACCCCGGGACTACCACCGCCCGGGCTGGACTACCTTCCTGCGTCACCCCATCGCTTACCTACTACAAGTCTGGTTCGCCGGCTCCACCACTTTCCTTTCCCCGAAGGGTCCGGAACGGCTTCACGGACTTAGCATCGCCTGATTCGATATTGGGCGTTTCAAAGCGGGTACCGGAATATCAACCGGTTGTCCATCGACTACGCCTGTCGGCCTCGCCTTAGGTCCCGACTTACCCTGGGCAGATCAGCTTGACCCAGGAACCCTTAGTCAATCGGCGCACACGTTTCTCACGTGTGTATCGCTACTCATGCCTGCATTCTCACTCGTGAACCGTCCACAACTAGCTTCCGCTGCTGCTTCACCCGGCACACGACGCTCCCCTACCCATCACAGCAGGCGTTGGCCCTATTGCTGCAATGACACGACTTCGGCGGTACGCTTGAGCCCCGCTACATTGTCGGCGCGGAATCACTTGACCAGTGAGCTATTACGCACTCTTTCAAGGGTGGCTGCTTCTAAGCCAACCTCCTGGTTGTCTCTGCGACTCCACATCCTTTCCCACTTAGCGTACGCTTGGGGGCCTTAGTCGATGCTCTGGGCTGTTTCCCTCTCGACCATGGAGCTTATCCCCCACAGTCTCACTGCCACGCTCTCACTTACCGGCATTCGGAGTTTGGCTAAGGTCAGTAACCCGGTAGGGCCCATCGCCTATCCAGTGCTCTACCTCCGGCAAGAAACACGTGACGCTGCACCTAAATGCATTTCGGGGAGAACCAGCTATCACGGAGTTTGATTGGCCTTTCACCCCTAACCACAGGTCATCCCCCAGGTTTTCAACCCTGGTGGGTTCGGTCCTCCACGAAGTCTTACCTCCGCTTCAACCTGCCCATGGCTAGATCACTCCGCTTCGGGTCTAGAGCGTGCAACTCAATCGCCCTATTCGGACTCGCTTTCGCTACGGCTTCCCCACACGGGTTAACCTCGCTACACACCGCTAACTCGCAGGCTCATTCTTCAAAAGGCACGCAGTCACGACCGTCATTCCGAAGAATGACGGCGACGCTCCCACGGCTTGTAGGCACACGGTTTCAGGTACTATTTCACTCCGCTCCCGCGGTACTTTTCACCATTCCCTCACGGTACTATCCGCTATCGGTCACCAGGGAATATTTAGGCTTAGCGGGTGGTCCCGCCAGATTCACACGGGATTTCTCGGGCCCCGTGCTACTTGGGAGATTCTTAAGCAAGCCGCTGATGTTTCGTCTACGGGGGTCTTACCCTCTACGCCGGACCTTTCGCATGTCCTTCGACTACATCAACGGTTTCTGACTCGCCGACCGGCCGGCAGACCGATCAAAAGAATTCCCACAACCCCGCATGCGCAACCCCTGCCGGGTATCACACGCATACGGTTTGGCCTCATCCGGTTTCGCTCGCCACTACTCCCGGAATCACGGTTGTTTTCTCTTCCTGCGGGTACTGAGATGTTTCACTTCCCCGCGTTCCCTCCACACTGCCTATGTGTTCAGCAGTGGGTGACAGCCCATGACGACTGCCGGGTTTCCCCATTCGGACACCCCCGGATCAAAGCTCAGTTGGCAGCTCCCCGGGGCCTATCGCGGCCTCTCACGTCCTTCATCGGTTCCTGGTGCCAAGGCATCCACCGTGTGCCCTTAAAAACTTGGCCTACAGATGCTCGCGTCCACTGTGTAGTTCTCAAGCAACGACCAGTCACCCATCACCCTGACCATAAGATCAAGTTCACTGGGGCCGGCATCGCAGAAGGACAGCCTTTCGGCCGCA
>NZ_JBEXOV010000189.1:0-5056 GCF_040611715.1 Streptomyces sp. NPDC006544
GGAGACCGCGCCGACGAACGTGGTCTTGCCCACGCCGAAGCCGCCCGCCACCACGATCTTCGCGGAGGTGGTGGAGCGAGGAGCCGCTCCGCCGTTAGAGCTTGCGAAGTCCACTGAGCACCCTTTCGAGCAGTGTCACATCTGGCTGGCCGCCGGCGGACTCGTCGCCGCCGGGCTGGTGAATGGCGACGAGGCCGGCCTCCGCCAGGTCGGCGACGAGGATCCGGGCGACGCCGAGGGGGATGGAAAGGAGGGCCGAGATCTCGGCGACCGACTTGATCTCGATGCAGAGCCGGCAGATGCGCTGGTGCTCGGGCAACTGCCCTTGCAGACGCGCGGGATCGGCCGTCGTGCTGACCAGAGCCTCGATGGCGAGCTGGTAGCGCGGCCGGGTCCGGCCACCGGTCATCGCGTACGGGCGCACCAGCGGGTTGTGGGTCTGCGGACGCGCAGCGCGCGGAGGCGGCTGCTGGGCGGACCGGTAAGGCTGCTGGGGCTGCTGGGGCTGGCCGTACTGGGGCTGCGGCTGCTGGTAGGGCTGCCGCTGGTAGGGCTGCTGCCCCGCCGGGTCGTGCTCCGGCGAGGGCCGGTTGCTGGGAGTGGAGGGGAAGTTGAAGCGGTTCTGGTCGTGCCCACCCTGCGGCTGCTGCGCGCCGCCATAAGGATGTCCTCCGGGTGTTGTCACGTTTCCTCCTCCGACTCCAAGAACGCAGTACTCCCTGTCGAACCGCGCCACCGCACCCTATGGTGCGATGGCGCGAAACGCACTGCCTGTCTGCTAGTTGAGAAGACTTCCCTGCAGCTCCGCACGCAGGTCCGGCGTCAGTACGGTGCCCGCACGATCCACCAGAAGGGCCATCTCGTAGCCCACGAGGCCGATGTCGCACTCGGGGTGCGCGAGCACCGCGAGCGAGGATCCGTCGGAGACGGACATGAGGAAGAGGAAACCCCGGTCCATCTCGACGACCGTCTGGTTGACGGCGCCGCCCTCGAAGATGCGGGAGGCCCCCGCGGTCAGCGACGTCAGCCCGGAGGCCACGGCCGCCAGCTGGTCGGCGCGGTCGCGCGGGAATCCGTCCGACATGGCCAGAAGGAGGCCGTCGGCGGACACCACCACCGTGTGGGACACCCCGGGGGTGTTGTCCACGAAGTTGGTGATCAACCAGTTCAGGTTCTGCGCCGCCTGGCTCATCGCGCTCACACTAACGCTCCTGGTCATAGCTGTTACTTGACTGCTCGGATCCCGCGTTGCGGCCCTGCTGGACGCCGCGTCGCAGGTTGCTCAACCTGCCACGGATGTCCTCCGGGGCCCGGGAGACCTCGGGGCCTCCCTGCGGCGTCGTCTCCGCAGCGCCCTCGACCAGGTTGGCCTTGGGCACCCGCCGAGGCAGACCCGACGGGGTGACCCCGCCGGCCTTCGGCTCACGGAGTTTGCCGGCCTGCTGCCAGCGCTCGTCGTTGCGCGAGCGCCAGGCAGCCGTGCCTTCCGTCTCCTCCGGGGCCTGCTCCGCTTCAGCGGGCTGCTGCTGACGCTGCGGCCGCTGCTCGAAGAGGGATCCGGAGGACTCCGCTTCCTGCTGCGCCGGCTGCCACTGCTGCTGGCTGCCGCGTCGCGGCAGGCCCGCTCCGGTCACCTGGTGACCGGTGTCGGCAGCGGCGCCCGGACTGTCGAAGCCTACGCGCTCCGCGGCCGGTTCGGGAGCGGCCGGGGATTCCGATTCGGTCCCGTAATCCTGCTGGTAGGCGCCCGAGTACGTGTTCTGCTCGGGCCACTGGGCCTGCGGGGAAGGGGAATCGTACCCGCCTTCGTACGCCGGGGCGTCCGCCCGCCGATCCGGGTACTCCGCTTCCGGATAGTCGTAGTCCTGCTGCGGGTACGCCTCGTACTCCTGCTGGGCCCGGCCGGCTTCGTAACCGGGGGCGTAGCCCTGCGGGGGCTGCTCGTAGCTCTGGTACGGCTGGTACGCATGCTCCGGCTGGGGTTCCGGATACTCCTCCGCGGAGTCCCCGTACTCCGGCTGCGCCTGCGGATAGCCCACCTGGGCCTCCAGCGCCGCCCGGCGCTCCTCACGGGCCAGGGAACGGACGAGCGGGTCGGCGGGAAGCCCGTCGGGGCCCGGCTGGTCGGCCCGGTGGACCTCGTAGCGGGAGTCGTCGAAGCCGAGTTCGGCGGCCGTGCGCAGCGGCGCGGGCTGCTGCGCCTGCTGCTGCGGGATCATCGAGGAGACGGTGAAGTCGTCGTCCGGGACGCTCTCGCCACCGCCACCGTGGGTGATCGCGTCGGGGAGCATGACCAGCGAGGTGGTGCCGGCGGCCTCGCCCGAGGGGCGCAGCTGCACGCGGATGCCGTGCCGGTCGGCCAGCCGGCCGACCACGAACAGGCCCATGCGCTGCGAGATCGCGGCGTCCACGGTCGGCGGGTTGGCCAGCTTGTGGTTGATGTCCGCGAAGTCCTCGGCGGTGAGGCCGATGCCCTTGTCGTGGATCTCGACCATCACGCGGCCGTCGGGCAGACGCGTCGCGTTGACGCGGACCTTGGTCTGCGGGGAGGAGAACGTGGTGGCGTTCTCCAGCAGCTCGGCGAGCAGGTGCACGAGGTCGGTCACGGCCTGGCCGTGGATCTCGGCGTCGGAGACTCCCGACAGCTCGACGCGCTCGTACTGCTCCACCTCGGAGGAGGCGGCGCGCAGGACGTCGACGAGGGGAACCGGCTGGTCCCAGCGGCGGCCCGGTTCCTCACCCGCGAGGATGAGGAGGTTCTCGCCGTTGCGGCGCATACGGGTGGCCAGGTGGTCCAGGCGGAAGAGGTTCTCCAGCTGGTCCGGGTCGGCCTCGTTGTTCTCCAGGTCGGTGATGAGGGTCAGCTGGCCCTCGATCAGCGACTGGTTGCGCATGGAGAGGTTCGTGAAGATCGCGTTGACGTTGCCCCGGAGGAGGGCCTGCTCGGCGGCGAGCCGGACGGCTTCCCGGTGGACCTGGTCGAATGCGCGGGCGACCTCGCCGATCTCGTCCTGGGAGTCGATCGGGATCGGCACCACGCGGGTGTCGACCTTGCCCGGGTCGGTGCGCGAGAGCTGGTCGACGAGCATCGGCAGGCGCTGCTCGGCGATGTCGAAGGCGGCTCCGCGCAGGTGGCGCATCGCGCGGCCCATCTGGCGGGCCATCATGCCGGCCAGGATGAAGGCGGCGAGCAGGGCCACGACCACGATGGCGCCGGTCAGGATGGCGTCGTTGCGGGCCTCGTCGGAAACCTTGACGGATTCCTGGAGGGCCTTGTCGAGGAGTTCCTTCTCGACCTCGGCGTAGCCGTCGAACTTGGCGGTCGCGGCAGCCTGCCAGGCCTGCGGGGTGGTGCCGTTCTGCGCCAGCTTCTCCTTGCGCTCGCCGCTGGCTATCGCCTCGGTCATGCCGGTGAGCGCCGAGTTGTTGACCATGGGCGGGGCGCGGAAGACGGTGCCGGCCTGCTCGGCCTGCTGCTTGGCGGCCGCGAGCTTGGCGGCTCCCGCCGCGGACTGCTTGCCCATCACCTCTTTGAGACGTGCCACGTCCTCGTCGGTGCCGGCGGCGACGTACTCGCCGATGGCGATCTCTTCGAGGTACGCGTACGAGGAGAAGGCGACCAGCTGGGCCCTGCGGACGTCCTCGTTCTCGTTCGGCCGCACCAGCAGGTGCGTGCCGACGGAACGCTGCAGCGAGTTCGCGGCCTTCGACAGTTCGACCGCGTAGACCATGCGGCCGTACGAGGTCACGTTGCCGGTGCCGAGGCCCAGTTCGTTGGAGAACTGCATGAGGTAGTGCTGGACCAGCACATAACCCTCTTCGGTCGGGATCGGGCCCGCCGCCTTGGGCAGGTCCTTCTTCGCCGTCTCCAGCTGCGCCGCGTAGGCGCTCTTGCGGACCAGCTCCAGCTTGGGCTCCTCCTGGCGGAAGAGCTCCAGGCGCCGCTCCATGCCCTGACCCCGCGGTACGTCCTTCACCGCCTCGGCGAACTTCGCCTTGGCCGCGTCGGTGGCCGCGTAGGCCTTCAGGACGGGCTCGGAATCACGCTGGCCGCGCAGCAGCGGCTCGGCGGTGAGGTCGCGCTCGTTGAGGATGGCCTCGCCGTACACGGCCGCCGCCTGGACGATGCGGGCGGTCTTCTCGGCGTCCTTGGCCTCGTTCCAGGTCTCGATGGAGCCCTTCACCTGGAAGCCGCCCATGACCAGTCCCACGAGTACGGGGACGAGCAGGATGGCGTTCAGCCGGGTGGGCACGCGCCAGTTGCGGGGCGAGAACCTGCTGGCGCTCCCGCTGCGCGCGGGAGCGTCCATGGGTACGCCGATGGATGACGTGGCCGCGCGCTGCGGCGGGGTGAAGTTGCCGCGCGCGGGTTCGTCCTCCGGGCTCGAGATGCTTCGCCTCACTCGACCAACAACCTCTCGGCGGTGCTACTAGCTAGTTCGTTGAATTCCAGCACGGTTAACGGCCGTGTTCCAAACAGTTGAAATCAGCCATTCATAGATCCTTATGCCCCACATAAATCGGACATAAAGAGCGTCCTGCGGCAAAAATGGGGCCGGTTGTGAGCGCAGTGACACCGGCCGAACGCACCGTGTCGCCAACTACCCGCAATTCTCTGTCGAAACGTTATGAACCAAAGGGGGCGGGCCGTGTCCTACAGCCCGCCCCCCAAACATGCGATGCGCCACATCTCGTGCGTGACGGACTACTTGAGACGCGCCATCAGGGCGTGCTCGACGAGCGTGATGAGCGCGCTCTTCGCGTCCGACCGGTGACGGGCGTCCGTGGTGATGATCGGGGCGTCCGGCCCGATCTGCAGGGCCTCGCGGACTTCCTCCGGGGTGTACGGCTGGTGCCCCTCGAAGCCGTTGAGCGCCACGACGAACGGCAGGCCGCTGTTCTCGAAGTAGTCGACGGCCGGGAAGCAGTCGGCCAGGCGCCGGGTGTCGACGAGGACGATCGCGCCGATGGCGCCGCGGACGAGGTCGTCCCACATGAACCAGAAGCGGTCCTGTCCGGGGGTGCCGAAGAGGTACAGGATCAGGTCCTGGTCGAG
>NZ_JBEXOV010000190.1:0-4979 GCF_040611715.1 Streptomyces sp. NPDC006544
CGAAGCTGGTCTCGGACATCACCTACCTGCCGACGCTCGCCGGCTGGTGGTATCTGGCGACCGTCATCGACCTGGCCACTCGCGAGGTGATCGGGTACGCGATGGTCGACCCCCACCGCGCCGAGCTCGTCACCGACGCCCCGCAGCGCCCTCAACTCGGGCTGCATCGCCCACTCGGACCGCGGATCGGAATACACATCAGGCGAATACCGGACGCTGGTAGGGGAGTTGAACCTGCGACAGAGTATGGGCAGAACGGGCTCATGTTGTGATAACGCCGCAGCCGAAAGCTTTTCGGTGATCGGGACCACCCTCTGGGAGTCCCACGAAGCGGCCCGCGCCGACGACTTCCGCTTCATCGAGGTCGAATACAACCGCACGCGCCTGCGTAAGCACCCCGTATACGGCTACGTCACCCCACTCGAAACCAGAGCCCTGGCGACCCACGACCTCACCCCCGCAGCGAACCACCCGCTGTCCAGGTTCAGGGGGGAACTTCATCGGCATCAGCGACAGGCCCTGGCGAAGAGACGCCACTCGGGCTCCCGAAACCTCCCGTGCCGCAGCGCATCTTCCGCGATCACCGCCTGCAATGCGTAACTCACCCCAGGGACTCCCCAGCTGATTTGGATTCCTCCATCGGTCCTCGCCGACTTCACCGGGACCAGCCTCAGCAACGCCACCTGATGGACCGGATACGCCAGACGCGATTGGCTCGACTACATCGCCCGCCGAAAGCAGGCCTGACGAAAGCGAGGGCAAGTGAAGTGAAGTGGCGACGAGGGCAGGATTCGAACCTACGTCCACCCGGGATCAGAGCCGGGCGCTCCTCCGCAGAGCTTCCTCGTCGCCGCGTCGATCATGGCTGGGGCTGCCGTTTTAGGCAACCGATTTCCCCAAGCCCCTGGGCAAGCAGTCACAGCCACTCCCTCGCCGCTGCGCGCTTGCCGTTGCCGGAGAACACTCCTGCCGACCGGAGGGCGCTCGCCATGAGAGGGTCCGCAACGGCAACTCCATGTACAAGCTCGGGCGTCCGGCGGAAGGCGACAGCCTCAGCCGTCGGCCTGGGGGCGGTCCAGGCGCTGGCTACGGGGTCCCTCTTGTGTCGGACGCAGACTGCCTCGACCAACGAACGTGGGCATTCCTTCTCCCCCCGGAGCACTTCCCAGGGCAACGGCAGCTCTGCCCAGATGTAGGTGTCGGGGTGCAGCCCGCCGCCGCTCATGCGGTGCCAATAAGCCACATCGGCAGCCATCAGGCGGGGAACCTTGCCTGGGCAGACGCGGTCAAGAATCTTCTCCTGGCCCAGTTCGGACAGAATCGCGAACCAGTGCGCTCGGGCCGTGTTCCACGCCTGTGCGGCCTGGTTCCACGTAGATGAATCGTCGCCGCGGCGCACGATCATCGTTTCGCGCTCCAGCGGGTGCCGATTCCAGGCGTCCTCCAACAGGTCCGCGACCTGGCGCAGGAAGCCGTTCCATTGGACCAGCAGTTGAGTGAGGTCCTCCTCGGATACTGCCGCCAGCACCTCCGATGTGGGATGCACGTGCGCGACCGCAGACCAGCAGGTCCGCTCCCGCTGCGCGCGCAAGCGCTGGAACAGCGCCGCGGCGACCTCGTCGTAGACCTGGCGCTGGCGGCCGTTCGTGAAGACGCTGCGCATGTAGCCCCGCGCCGTGATGTATGCGATGAAGGCCGCCGTGTCCGGGTCCACAGCGAAGAGACCGTACGGCAGTAGGTGAGCGAGTGCTCCCTTGCCCGTCATCGTTACTTCGCGGCGGCGTTGCTCGTGGATCAGCCGCGCCAGTTTGGCCTCCATGCGGCGCAGGAGACGGAAGCGCTTGTTGTACTGGCGCTTGGAGACCTCGCCGAGGCCGGCAGCCGTTCGCTCGGCTCGGTCGAGACGGTCCACGCCGAAGTCATTTTGGCTGTACACGCGGCCTATGGACTCGCCTGCACGCCGGATCACTACCTCGATCTGGTCCGGGTCGTCTCCGGCGCTGTCCGGAAGCTCCGGCACATCCATGAACAGGCTTGCCGCACGGGCGAGCTGACGCTGTGCGCCAACCGGGCGGGCAAAGTCCTCCCGCATGGAGGTGTAGCCGTGCCAAAGGTTGCGCAGCGAGTGTTCGGCGGCCTTGGCGAGTGCGGCCTCAGTGACCTCGTCGAGTTCGGTGCCCTGTGTCGCATACAGGTCCTGGATGAGCCGGGCTACATCCTCCGGACGCTTGCGCAGTGTGAGGGAGGCGTGCAGTTCCCGGAGGACTTCTTCGGCGGTGGGCGACAGCATGAGCCTCACCTTGTCATTCCTCGGCTAAGTGCCCAACTGGATATCTACCAGCTGCAGCCATGGCCCCCCATTACCGTTTTGGTTGCCCCGCAATGGGGCGCCCGGCCTCCGGAGTTGGCATGGCCTTCTCCCCCTGCCGATCGCACTGGCCCGGGGGGTGGTGTCACCGGCTCCGGAGGCATCGACAGACGCCGCGGCCCGAACCCGCCCCGAGGGCCGACGGACCCGCCGGGTCAGATGACGAACGCGGGCCGCAGGAACTGCCGGGCCCCGCGCAATGTGGTGCGCAGACCTCGGTGGGTGGCCCGGCTGTCGAGGCGTACGTCGAGGGCGCCGGGGAGCCCGCTTTCGGCCCGAAGGCCGAGGGGAGTTGT
The DNA here is from genome assembly GCF_040611715.1 of Streptomyces sp. NPDC006544. Lineage (NCBI taxonomy): Bacteria > Bacillati > Actinomycetota > Actinomycetes > Kitasatosporales > Streptomycetaceae > Streptomyces > Streptomyces sp. NPDC006544. The sequence continues at coordinate 2,665 of NZ_JBEXOV010000190.1, forward strand.
GAGGCGTCGAGCCCATCCCGCTCAGAGATGAGGACGCCGAGTTCGTGACGGCTCACGGCGTCGGGGCCGGCGAGGTGGTGGATTCCGGTTGCGTCGGCGGATAGGCCAGCTCCAAGAGGGCGGCGGCCAGGTCTGTGACGTGGATGGGGCAGCGGATGTCGTCGGTGAACAGGACGCCGTCGCGCGTGCCAGCGGCGAGGTCGTGCACGGACCTCTCGTGCACGGACCGCCCCTGACGAATGATCAGGGATGTCCGGGCGACAGTGGCTTTCGGGTGCACGGCGAGGACGCCGGTCTCGGCTGCGGCCTTGGCCGCGCCGCAGGCGGTGATGGGGTCCGGCAGGCTGGACTCGTAGTAGTGGACGTGTGCCCCGGAGAAGATCGCGTCGCTGGATACGTGGACTATGCGGGTTCCGCACTTCGCCGCGGCCAGCGAGCCGGATGGGGCCCTCTGCCGTGGTCGGCCAGTGGGCCGATCCGCTGGATGCGTTGAGGACGAGTTGCGGGCGGACCTCGGACAGGACGGCGTCCAGGCTTCAGGCGTCCCGCAGGTCGAGGTGGCGCCACGCGGTGGGGGAGGCGGTGCCGGGCTTGGTCGCGTACGTCGCGACGGTCGTATGCCCTGCTGCTCTCGCCTGCCGGACCAACTCGGTCCCGAGGAAGCCGCTGCCGCCGACGATCAGAACTGTCATCGCGCCACCGGTGACCGCCTCCACAATGATGAAGGCGGTCACCCCGGGACTTCAGGTGACCGCCTTCATCGTCAGCGTGCCGGTGGCGGCCGCCATAGGTATCGGACATCCGGCTCGCGCTCATCGTTGCGCACCCCGTCCGTCCGCTCGACCGCGATCGGCCGGCCCGGTTCGAGCTGGGTGACCTGCGCGTCCATCGGGAGGCGTTTCTGTGGCTGCCGGCGGGAGCGTACGGGGTCTTTGCCCAGTCCGCCGGGGCGGCGCACGTTGGTGAGCCACTGCCCGACCGGCTTTCCGAGGCTACGCCGTGGCGCGGGGCGGCCAGCGTCCCGTGCAGCTCGAAGTAGGCCCGCGCGGCGGCGAGGTTTTCGGTGAGCCCTGCCAGGACCGCCGATCCCCGGCATGTACGACTGGCCTGCTTGCAGGGCTTCGGCGTAGTCGCGGCTTGAGTGGTTTTTCCGATGTGTGCCGGCGGTGGCCCGGACGCAGGACTGGCACGAGCTTCCAAGATCACTGCCGATGCGCCATCGCGGTCCTGGACCGCATCGGCGCCCGTCGCTGCCCGTTGACCGGCATCCGGCCGGTGCCGTGCGAGGCAACGATCCGCCGCACCCTGGCCCGCCTTGATGCCGATGCGCTTGACCGGGCGGTCGGCGCCGGGCTGGCCGATTGCCGCACTCAGCCCGGCCCGCAGACTCGCCAGGCAGTGGCGGTGGGCGGCAAGAGCCTGCGCGGCGCCGCCAGAGCCGACGGCCACAAGATCCACTTGCTGGCCGCACTCGACCACACCAGCCGTCTGGTTCTCGCCCAGCTGGACGTCGGAGAGAAAGCCCCTTCTGGACAACCTGGCCGACCTGGCCGACATGGTCGTGACCAGCGACGCCATGCACGCCCAACGCGAGCCCGCCGAGTACCTCCCCAGTCGAGGCGCCCACTACATCGTGATCGTTACAGGGAACCAGAAGAAGCTCCGCAAGCAGCTCAAAGCCCTTCCCTGGCAGCGGATTACGCTCCAGAGCCGCATCCGCGAGAGCGGTCACGGCCGTGGGGAGATCCGCCGCATCAAGGTGTGCACCGTGAACAACCTGCTCTTCCCAGGTGCCCGCCAGGCCGTCCAGCTCAAGCGGCGCCGCCTGCACCGCAAGAGCGGCAAGGTCAGCATCAAGACCGTCTACGCGGTCACCAGCCTGAGCGCCGAGCACGCCACTCCCGCCCAGCTCGCCAACATGATCCGCTCGCACTGGCAGATCGAGGCCCTGCACCACGTGCGGGACACCACCTTCGCCAAGGACGCCTCGCAGCTTCGGACCGGCAATGCGCCCCGCACCATGGCGACCTGGCGCAACCTTGCCATCGGCGCCCTGCGCATCGCCGGTACCCAGAACGTCGCCGCCGCACTCCGGGCCAACTCCCGCGACCCGAAACGCCCGCTCGCCCTACACGGCCTCACATGATCACGAACCCGACATCACGCGACTACGCCGAAGCCCTGGCCTGACCTGCAACGCGACATGATCAACCAGACAATGAGCCTTTTTCAACCTGACCGCGATGCCGAGCTGTTGGGGGTCAACGGGCTGTACGTAACGATGAAACTCCTGGTAGACGGGTTATCGACCAAGA
>NZ_JBEXOV010000191.1:0-4623 GCF_040611715.1 Streptomyces sp. NPDC006544
CGTCACCATCACCGCCCCGCCGTCCGAGCGGCCCAAGCGCAGCGCCTCCTCCCGCGGCCGCCGCAGCCCCGCCTCGGCCGCCCGGCGCGTGAACGTGCGCCAGTCCGGCCTCAACACGGCGGCCTAGGCCGCCTCGCCAGGCGCCGCGGACCCCGGCAAGATCCGGAAGAGACGGCCCGGTGCCGTCACGCGGCAAAAGACCGATCTCCGCAGGAGGCACGTGGTGACGCCGATTCAGACGCAGCCCCGCCCGGCGCGTGCCCACCCTGCGGACCGGACGGTCGTCGACGTCATGGCCGCGGCCGGACCGCAGGTCTGTGACGACATGACCGTCGAGGTCGCCCTGGCCGTCATGGCCAGTGCCCGTGCCGGGCACCTCCTCGTCTGCGACGAGGACGGCCTGTGCACGGGACTGGTCACCCCGGCCCAGCTCGCGGCCGTCCGCGAGGGCTCCGCGTACACGGACCGGGTCCGGCTGCGCGAAGTCCCGGGCGACCGCGGTCCGGTCGCCCCGTCGGCGACGACGATGGCGGAGGCCGAGCACGCCATGCGCTACCGCGGGCTCGACGCCCTGCCCGTCGTCGACGAACAAGGCAGCGCCCTGGGCGTCCTCGCCCTCGCCCGCTAAGTCGCCTCACCGCGACACAACCATCCCGCACTTCTTCCAGTGAGGCATCATGCGCGTTGTCATCGCCCGTTTCCCGTTCGACCTGACCAAGAGCGGCGTCCTGGAATCGATGAAGGGCATCAAGCCCGAGCAGGTCATCGGCGAGTCCGTGATCATCGGCCGCCGTACCTACCCCGTCAAGCAGGTCGGGCAGGTCATCACCCGCCAGGACCGCCGCGACTTCAGCATCGGCGAAGTCCTCCGTGCCATGACCCAGCTCGGCTTCACCTGTCGCGGCCTGCCCCGGGCCGCCGTGCCCACGCGCGTTCTCAGCCCGCTCCAGCAGGCTTCCGCGATGCTCGGTGTCCCGGTGGCCGTCTGACAGACAGGGGCGGCGCGAGCCGACACCCGAACAGCGAAGGGGGCCCGACCGGTGCGCACCGGTCGGGCCCCCTTCGCGTGGTGTGGTTCTTGGAGCCGCATCCGAATCGTGAGGTTCCCCCGCTGTGCGGGAGACCAGGTCCGGGGCGAGGGTGGCGTCGGGGTCGCGGCGGGTGGAAGCCCTCGCCCGTCAGGCGTGGGCTGGTGCCGGCCAGGCGCGCCTCGCGGATGAGGCGTTCACCCGCTTGCGGCCGACGCGGACGCCCTCGTGTTTGAGGACGGCGTGCTCGCGGGGTGAGCTCTAGCTCCCGCCGGAGTCGGCATGGACCTGCCGGATCTGCCCGGTCAGCTGGGCGTCCTGGCGGCGTCGCTCGCACGGCTCGCTCCCCGCTTGACGCCAGCGGTAGTAGGTGGAGGAGGGGATGTGCAGCTCCCGCAGTACGGGCTCGACCCCCAGGTGAGCGTGCTCGGTGAGGAGCGCGGTCACCTGGGGATTACGGGGTGCGTGAAGGCAACGATCAGCGACGCCGTATTCTGCTGACGGCTAGACAGGCGCTGGTGATGCGCCGTAGCCGTCCGTCGCGCGTCGGCGATCGGTTTCGCCTCAGGAGGCCGAACAACGTTCAGGAGGTTGACCGGTGATCACTGTGCCTGCAATCGCGGGAGTGGCCCTGATCGAGCTGGGCATGGCCCTGACCCCGGGGCCCAACATGATCCACCTCGCCTCGCGCGCGATCACCCAAGGACGCAGGGCGGGCCTGGTGAGCCTCGGTGGGACCGCCGTGGGATTCGTGTGCTATCTGCTGGCCGCAGCCGCGGGCCTGTCGGCGTTGTTCGCCGCCGTGCCGCTGGCGTTCCTGGTGGTCAAGCTTGCCGGCGCCGCCTACCTGGCCTACCTCGCGTGGGGCATGCTCAAGCCCGGGGGCCGCTCGCCCTTCGACCCGGCCCCGGACCTGGCTCCGGTTTCCGACGCCCGCCTGTTCTCGATGGGCCTGCTGACGAACCTGCTCAACCCCAAGATCGCTCTGATGTATGCCGCCCTACTGCCCCAGTTCCTGGACCCACAGGCAGGACCCGCCTGGGGGCAACTGCTCCAGCTCGGCGGGGTGCAGATCATCGTGGGGGTCTCCGTTAACGCTCTGATCATGCTGGGCGCAGCACGGGTCTCCGGGTTTCTCACCGCCCGGCCCCGTGCCATGACTGCGCAGCGGCTCACCGCCGGCGGCCTCCTCGGCGCGTTCGCGCTGCGCACCGCGCTCTCCCGTACTCCTGTCTCCACCTGAAACCGGCACCGGTCACGTGACGCCAGGTCAGGGCTGACGGCAGTGGACCCGATCGGGTCAAAGGGGCGCGAGAGCGCTGTCATCGGCCGCAGAGGAAGAGGGCCTTGGGAGAGATCCGCCCGTGCGAGAAGCCGAGGCGGCTCGAGGGCCTTTCCTGAGCGATTGTGAACGGGGTGCACGGAGATGCCGCGGCTTTGCCGGCGTTCTCGTCGGTCATTCGCACGATGGCGACTTTCGCGGTCGAGGACGAGGAGGCGCGCGGGCAGACGGGTGCGCTGCCGGATGGCCGAGATCATCGGTCCGGGCTTGAGTCAGACGGCCTGCTGACCGTAGGTGTCGACGGTGCCGCAATTCGCCGACAGCGTCCCGGACGTACGGGGCCACTGTCGTCTCCGGGCCAGGGTCTCGCTCTCGCGGCCGTCACCCGGTCCTGGTTACCCCGGTGGAGCGGGTGGGCTGACGGGTGAAGCGTGCAGGTCAGTGCCGGCCGGGGCTGGGCGTCAGTGCCGGCAGGAGTGCGGCGAGGACCGTTTCCATGTATGCCTCGGGCACGGGTCGAGTACGGAGCAGCCAGGTGTGGTAGATCGGCCCGTAGATGATTTCGACGGCCATTTCGAGGTCCAGGTCGTCGCGGATCTGTCCGGCGTCGCGGGCTTTGGCGAGGCGGGCGACGCAGGCGTCGATGGAGACTCGCAGGATGCGGGTGACCCCGTCCGCCGCGGCCTCATCGGATTGGGCGGCGGCGATCAGCCCACGCCAGATCGTGCCGAAGTCCGTCTTGAAGAGCCGCATGACGCTTGAAGTCTGGGCGGCCAGGTCCGCGTAGATGTCACCGGTGTCGGGATAGCCGGCGGCGGCATCGCGAGCGTTCTCGACGGCCTCGATGAGGATGGCGGCTTTCGAAGGCCACCATCGATAGATGGTCGTCTTACCGACACCCGCCCGGGCGGCGATGCCCTCGATCGTGACCGCGGCGAAACCCTGTTCGGCGCAGAGGTCGAAAGCGGCTTCGACGATGGCCTGACGGGCCTCTTCGCTACGGATCGCGGGACTCACGAACCGACCCTACCCAACACCAGGTCATCTGTTGACAGCGCCCCGCTACAGACCCACACTGATCACGCAACGATCCGTTTCGTATCGAATGATGCATGACGAGGGCGTCCCGGTACCCGGACCTCGGGGCACCGGAAGACGCCCAGTGGAACTGACACCGCACATCCCGCGCCCTACGGGAGGAGTGGATCCAGACACGGCAAGTGGTTGGGGGCCGAGCCGCAGTTGCTCGACCGACGCCGGCCACCACTCGTGCATCCGGTCCAGCCCCTTCACGGTGGGCGCCGAATCAATACGCGAACACACGAACCGGTCATGGTCGGTTCCCACGAGGAGGACTCATGAACACCACCCGCGCGGCGCTCGTCCTGGCCTCCCTCGCACTGGCTCCGGCCTTCCTTCTCGCCACCCCGGCCACCGCAGCTCCGTCTGCCGCGTCCGCCCCGGCTGTGACGGTGGTCGGTTCCGACACCGACAACGCCGTCGCGATCCTGCGGATCCTGGCCGATCCTGCGTCTGGCAGAGCGGTCAAGCGTGAAGCCAACAAGGCCCTCAGCGGCACCCCGGCAGACCGGACCGCGTTCCTCGAGAACGGTCTGCGGCTCGCCCAGGCCGAGGATGATCGTGTCGCCGTCGCCCGGATCCTGGCCCGACCCGGCATCAGCGACGCCCTGCGAGCCGCAGCCAACGAGGCCCTCAGCGGCACCCCGGAGGAACTGCGCTACTTCATCACGGTCGGCCAGTACGAGGTCTGACCGGCCTTCGCCCGGCCCCGGGGCTGCGGACACCAACGGCACTGCCGCCCCAGGGCCACGTTGATGCAGACGCCGCGCACGTCCGCCCGTCCGCCCGCTTCTCCATCTCGACTGCGGTCGCCGCCGACTCGGCCCCTCAACGCCGACGGCACCGTCAAGAGGAGGGTCGGACGTAACGGAGCGTAGCGTTGCAGGACGGCAGGATCTGCGTTCCTGTCCGCACAACGCAGCGAGCAAGACAGGTGATCAGCATCCGTGTCGCCTGCGGGTAGGAGGCCTCCTGCCCCAGCAGCCGGGCCCGGTGCCCATCAGCAGCCGCCGCTGCCGCTCGTCCAGATGTGGAGACAACACCCGGCACCTCGCGAAGAGTTGGCCACGGATCTCGTCCTGGATGCGCATACCGCACCAGCGAGTCCCAGACCGGGAAGCGACACCTCGACGATCTGCTAGTGTTCTGAGTCGGGAATTCTGTTCAGATAGCTGGCGAGGCGTTCGAGGATCTCGTCTGCGGTCTTGGTCCAGATGTAGGGCTTGGGGTCGG
>NZ_JBEXOV010000192.1:0-4137 GCF_040611715.1 Streptomyces sp. NPDC006544
CCTCACGGGCGACATGACGGACGCCAAGGTCAACCAGGCGCTGCGCGCGGGCGGTGCCAAGGCCCCCGACCTGGTCGCCTCCTTCACCACCGACACCGCCCCGGCTCCGGCCGCCGCGCCGTCCGCTCCGGTCTCGCTGGCCGACGTGGAACTCATCGAGGACGAGGCCGAGGCCGCCGAGCTCGACGGGTCCGCCGAGGAGGACTTCGACGAGTCGGGCGACCGCCCGTCCCGCCGTCGCCGCCGCGGTGGCCGCCGTCGCCGCCGCGGTGAGGCCGCCGACCTCGACGAGTCCGCCGAGGAAGAGGCCGAGGCCGAGGAGGCCGGCGAGGAGGACGACTCCGCCGAAGAGGACGACGAGGACAACGGGGCCCTCGGCTCCAGCTCCAGCCGTCGCCGCCGTCGCCGTCGGCGCCGCAGCGGTGACGGCGGTACGGACGCCGACGCGGGCGACGAGGACGGCGTGCGCACCGTCGTGAAGGTCCGCGAGCCGCGCCCGGCCCGCGAGCGTTCCGAGGCCTCCCCCGCCTCCGGCTCCACCTCCTCCGACGAGGTCCAGTCCATCAAGGGCTCGACGCGTCTGGAAGCGAAGAAGCAGCGCCGCCGCGAGGGCCGCGAGCAGGGCCGCCGCCGCGTCCCGATCATCACCGAGGCCGAGTTCCTGGCCCGCCGTGAGGCCGTCGAGCGCGTGATGGTCGTCCGCCAGTCGGGCGAGCGCACCCAGATCGGCGTCCTCGAGGACGACGTGCTCGTCGAGCACTACGTCAACAAGGAAGAAGCCACCTCGTACGTCGGCAACGTCTACCTGGGCAAGGTCCAGAACGTGCTGCCGTCGATGGAGGCCGCCTTCATCGACATCGGCAAGGGCCGCAACGCCGTCCTGTACGCCGGTGAGGTCAACTTCGAGGCGCTCGGCATGGCCCACGGGCCGCGCCGCATCGAGGCCGCCCTCAAGTCCGGCCAGTCGGTCCTGGTGCAGGTCACCAAGGACCCGATCGGCCACAAGGGTGCCCGTCTGACCAGCCAGGTCTCGCTGCCCGGCCGCTACCTCGTCTACGTGCCCGAGGGCTCGATGACCGGTATCAGCCGCAAGCTGCCCGACACCGAGCGCGCGCGTCTGAAGACCATCCTCAAGAAGATCGTCCCCGAGGACGCGGGCGTCATCGTGCGCACCGCCGCCGAGGGTGCGAGCGAGGACGAGCTGCGCCGCGACGTCGAGCGTCTGCAGGCCCAGTGGGAGGACATCCAGAAGAAGTCGAACCAGATCACGACCTCTTCGCCGAGCCTGCTGTACGGCGAGCCGGACATGACCGTCCGCGTGGTGCGCGACATCTTCAACGAGGACTTCTCGAAGGTCATCGTCAGCGGTGACCAGGCGTGGGAGACCATCCACGGGTACGTGTCCCACGTGGCCCCGGACCTGGCCGACCGGCTGTCCCGCTGGACCTCCGAGGTGGACGTCTTCGCGACGTACCGGATCGACGAGCAGCTCTCCAAGGCGCTCGACCGCAAGGTGTGGCTGCCCTCGGGCGGCTCGCTTGTGATCGACAAGACCGAGGCGATGATCGTCATCGACGTCAACACCGGCAAGTTCACCGGTCAGGGCGGCAACCTCGAGGAGACCGTCACCAGGAACAACCTGGAGGCGGCCGAGGAGATCGTGCGCCAGCTGCGGCTGCGCGACCTCGGCGGCATCGTCGTCATCGACTTCATCGACATGGTCCTGGAGTCCAACCGCGACCTGGTCCTGCGGCGCATGCTGGAGTGCCTGGGCCGCGACCGGACCAAGCACCAGGTCGCCGAGGTGACCTCGCTGGGCCTGGTCCAGATGACCCGCAAGCGGGTGGGCCAGGGTCTGCTGGAGTCCTTCTCCGAGACCTGCGTCCACTGCAACGGCCGCGGCGTGATCGTGCACATGGAGATCCCGACCGCGATCGGTGGCGGTGGCGGTGGCAAGCGCGCCAAGCGCCGCGGTGGCCGCGGCGGTGAGCACGAGCACGACATCGAGGTCTCGGAGTCCGTCGAGAGCGACCTCTACGAGGTCGAGACCGAGGCGGAGGTGGCTGCCGAGGCCGCCGTCCCCGTCGCGCTGCCCGAGCCCTCCTTCGTCGCCGACGTGGAGCTGTACCGCAGCCCGGCCGCGGCCGCGGCCGCAGCCGGTGTGAGCGGCCGCCGCAACCGCCGTCGCGCCACCCGCAAGGCGACCGCTCCGGCGGGCGCCCCGCGCGGTGCGGCCGCCGCTGCTCCGGCCCCCGTGGCCGAGCCGGTGACGGAGGCCGAGATCGAGGTCGTCGAGGTCGTCGAGCCCGAGGACGTCGCCCGGGCCGCCGAGGTGGTCGAGGTGGCCGAGGTCGTGGAGACCCCGGCAGCCGTGGCCGAGCCGGTCGCGGAGGAGGCCCCCAAGGGCCGCACCCGCCGCCGTGCCACCCGCAAGGCGACCGCTTCGGCGGGCGCCCCCGCGGAGGCCGCCCAGGCCCCGGAGCCGGTCACCCCGGCCGCGCCGGAGCCCGAGCCCGCGCCCGTCGTGGTGGAGACCCCGGCGGTGGCCGAGCCCGTCGCCGAGCCCGTGGCCGAGGCCGCGCCGGCCCGTCCGCGGCGCCGTGCCACCCGCAAGGCCACCGCACCCGCCGGTTCCCCGGTGGGCGCGGAGTCGGCCGTGGTGATCGTCGAGACGCCGGTGGAGACCCCGGCCCCGGCGACGGCCGCCGAGCCCGAGCCCGTCGTCGAGGAGGAGGCCCCCGCGGCTCCCGCCAAGAAGGCGGTCCGTAAGACGGCCGCCAAGAAGACGGCCACGACCACGGCGAAGAAGGCCCCGGCCAAGAAGGCGGCGGCCGCCAAGAAGACCGTCGCCAAGAAGGCGGCGACGGCCAAGACGGCCGCGAAGAAGACCGTGGCGAAGCGGGCGACGAAGAAGACCGCGGCGGCGGAGCAGCAGACGCCGCCCTCCGTCTCGGCTCCGACCGAGGCCTGATCCGCGGATCGCGCTCCAAGAAGCCCCGCCCGGCACCGCACGCGGTGCCGGGCGGGGCTTCTTCCGTGACGCCGGGGGACGGGGCGCCGCGGGCGGCCGGAGCCCGTGGAGACGGCCCGTCACGGGGAAGTCTTGCGTCCCGGAGCGCCTCGCCGACACGGGTGCCGTCCGGCAAACGGAACCTCGTGCCAGGGGCGCGACCGCCAGTTTGACCCCTCCGACCGAGGCCCGTAACCTAGGTCGCTGGCGTGTCTATGCATACGCCATCCACTGAGCACCTCACCTCCCGTACCGCCTCGCGGCGCGGGGGAGGCCGGTCTGCGGGTTCCCGCGGTGGCCGGCTGGCTTCAGGGGTTCCCGAACTCGAGTGAGAGAGAGATCCGCGTGTACGCCATCGTGCGCAGCGGTGGTCGCCAGCACAAGGTTGCTGTCGGCGACATCGTTGAAGTTGACAAGATTCCCACCGCCAAGGTTGGCGACACGGTCGAGCTCTCGACCCTGCTCGTTGTCGACGGCGAAGCTGTGACCAGCGACCCGTGGGTCCTGGCCGGCGTCAAGGTCACGGCTGAGATCGTGGACCACCACAAGGGCGTCAAGATCGACATCCTTCGGTACAAGAACAAGACCGGCTACCGCCGTCGCCAGGGTCACCGCCAGCAGTACACGGCGATCAAGGTCACCGGTATCCCCGCGGCTGCGAAGTAAGAGGGACTGAGACATGGCACACAAGAAGGGCGCATCGTCCACCCGGAACGGGCGCGATTCCAACGCTCAGCGGCTCGGCGTGAAGCGCTTCGGCGGTCAGGTCGTTTCCGCTGGTGAGATCCTCGTCCGCCAGCGCGGCACCCACTTCCACCCGGGTTCGGGTGTCGGTCGTGGTGGCGACGACACGCTGTTCGCGCTGCAGGCCGGTTCGGTCGAGTTCGGCACGCACCGTGGCCGCAAGGTCGTCAACATCGTTCCGGCCGCCTGATCCCAGCTTCGGCTGAATCGGCAGTTCGAAACATCCCGAGGGCGGATCTCAGCTCTTCCCGGCGCGAGCCGGGAAGAGAGGTCCGCCCTCGGCGCGTTGTCACACATAGACACGTTTCATGGCAGCAAGGCCTGCCCCCGGGCTTTCCGGGATATTCCCGCTGTATCTGGAGGAACAACCATGACCACCTTCG
>NZ_JBEXOV010000193.1:0-4047 GCF_040611715.1 Streptomyces sp. NPDC006544
CTTCGTACTCACCCTCTCGGGCTTTCCTCCGGGCGCTTCCTTCGTTCTTGTGTCTCCGACTCTATCAGACTCTTTCGTGTCCGATTCCCAGTCAGCGGGTTTCGCTTTCCAGGTTTTCGCTTTCGCGTTTCCCTTTCCGGCGAGACCGACTCTATCAGAAGTTTTCCACCGGATTTCCCGGCTTCAGATTCCTGGATGAAGAGTCGAGGGTGCCCACGCCGAATTGCTTCTTTGGGGGCCGGTTGCCGAACTTGTCCAGTTCCAGGCAACCGTTTAACTCTACATGACGCCCCCTACGCGGTCAAAATCGTCGCGCCCCGCCAAGGAGGGCCGGCCCCGAGACCCAAGACTCAGGACCACTCCGGGCCCGAGCCTCGAGACCGGCCGGCGACGGCTTCCGGGGACGAACCGCGACCGACGCGGCGGCGACGGGGCCCTCAGCCGTCACCAGGGAGGCAGACCCCTGCCGGCTGCAGGGGCCTGGCCGCCTCCTCCCGCACCACGAGTTCCGCAGCGACCAGGGGGGCGCCGCCGGCCCGGGCGAGGAGCGCTTCCACGTCATAGTTGGAGGGTCCCCCGGCGCCGAGCAGGCCGAGGGTCAGGTCCGGGCCGAAGACCTCCCGGTGGACCGAGGCATCCCGCTCGGGGCAGAGCCGGTGCAGCGCCGTCAGCAGCTCCCACGCACCGGCGTCCAGTTGCCCCCGCTGCACGGGGTCGCACGCCCTCACCGCGGCCGCCACGCCCGCCGCGTCAGGCTCGTACTCCAACAGGGCGGGCAACAACTCGGGAGCCCCCATGATCCGGGCGGCTGCGAACGTATGGACGTGGGCGCCGGCCGGATCCTCCAGCAGCGCCCCCAGCAGCGGCACCGCCCGCGGGTCATGCCGCCGGGCCAGCCCGCGGATTGCCTCCTCGCGCACATCGGCGTGGTCGTCGGCCGTCCGCTCCCAGAGAGCCGCGCGGATCTCGGGACCGTCGGCCTCGGCCTGGAACCCCAACGTGAACGTCGCCCAGTTCCGGACCTCCGGATCCTCGTCACGAGTCAACGTGACGAGCGCACGGACCTCCGCCCCGTCCGGCCGGCCCGCGAGAACCCCGGGGAACGAGGAAGCCACCTCCTGGCGGACGCCGGCGTCGGGATGTCCGGCCAGGGCGACCAGAACGGGCACGGCACCTGCCTCGCCCGTCCCCCCGATCGCACGCACCAGGGACCTCAGCACGCACCCCTCGGTCTCCCGCGCGGCCAGGGCGACCAAGGCGGCAGCCGTCGCCCCGCGGACCGCCTCGTTCTGACCGCTCGCCTCTCCCAGCAGGTCGCATCCGATCTCGCGCTCGAGCGGTTCAGCGGAACCGATGAGTTCCAGGCCGACCCGCACCGCCCCCGCCCCGTCGACACCCGCCCGCTTCAGCAGCGCCCCGTACTCCTCCCAGTCACCGGCCTCCCCAGCGGCGCGCGCTGCCGCCACCACCCGCCCGACCGCCTGCGCCACCGCGTCCGCTTCCATCCGCGCATTGTGGTGGATGCGGTGGATGCCCTTCGCGAGGGCATCGGCCCGGCAAGGAAGGGCGAGGCCCCTCCGCGCCCGCCCACATCAGCCCCTGTGCCCGTGCACCGCACCCGGGAGAAAGGACCGCGTCTGGAACGATGCGCCTGTGCACGCTGATGACCGGATCGCCGAGGTGGTCTCGGCCGACCTCGCCACGCTCCTGCGGAACGCTGACGCCAGCCGTCCGGTGCAGATCGCTCCCTCCGTCTGCGGCGGAGGCGGCGGGCGCGTGTTCTTCGTGCCCGTCGACGACGTCGAGGGCGGAGCCGAGCGGGTGTACCTGGGCTGCGGCGGCCGTGCGTTCCTCGCGGACAGCGAGGAATTCTGGGAGGACGCGGATCCTGGCGAGGCCGGTTGCCCGTGCGGGGGCGTCGAGTTCGAGACGGCAGTCGCGTTCTCGCTCGCCGACGACGGCTCGGTCCGCTGGGTGACGGTGGGGCTGCGGTGCCCCAGGGACGGCGCGGTGGGGATCCACGCCGACTGGCAGATCGACTACGCCCCCACCCACCACCTCCTCACCCTGGTCCAGATCCGGGAAGCAGGGCCCGAGCAGGACGAGGCCTTACCCGGTCCGGCCGGCCACTCGTCCGACTCGCCCTGGCCGACCGGTCACCGGTTCGCCGAACGGACCCGGGGCCCGCCAGGCCGCCATCCACGCACCGCTCGAAGCCGGCCACAGCCGCCGTTCGAGCCAACGTCAGCTCGACATGACCTGGCGAACCGTCCCGCGCTTCGCCGACGCTACGGCGCCGGAGCAGCTGTTCACCCGGCAGTGGCAGCACCGGCCTCGGCCTTCCCAGCCTCCACCCCCTCACCAAGCCAATCGATCGGGATCGCGACGCATCGATCGCTGGCGTCTACTCCATGTGCTGCCCTCACTGCGACGTGAACTAACCGTCGTCATCGGCGACCACGGGCCCTACTCGGCAATCCGGGTGTGGCATGCCGGAGACGTAGAAAGACGAGATCTGAAGCCCGTGCAGCCGGGCGACCTCACAGGTACCGGTCCCGGTCTCTGGATGCACGACACGGCAGTCCGTGATCGGAACGGGCTCCTTCCCGACGTACGACGAGGCCGCTCCACCCGCGGCCGGGCAGCCCGCTGATGTCGGACAGGTCGATGGGCGGTCCGATGCTGTCGTCAGAGGAGGAGTGTTGGTCTGTATGCGGTGAGACCCACGGCCCCCGGGGGGCGCCCGGCCGGCACCCACCGCTGCCGCCGGATCCCGGCTGCCGAGTGCGGCGCAGGAACAGGACCCGGGCCCCCACGGAGGAGGAACGAGAGCACCTGGCCGAGCTGAGCCTCGAGCACCGGCTTCCTGAGGTGTCGGAGACGAACCCGCGGCCGATGACCGACCTGACGCAGCTGTACCGGCGGGATGTCCCGGACCTACCGGCGGAGCCGGGCGGCTGCGACCTGCTCCAGGTGTTCCGGTCCTTTCGACGGGGACGGCCTGAGGCGATCCGGCCTTGAGTCGCACCTACGCCGGCGGCGGTCGTTCGGCCGGGGCGGGATCGCGTCGTGCTCGTACGTGGCCGGGCCCCTGGGCGGTCTCCTCGTACGCGGTGCGCCAGGCGTCGTTGTCCGCGCAGGAGCGCCCGATGGCCGGCCACTCCTCGAGGAGGACGGCGAGGGTCGATCCCCAGGGAGGACGACGGTCTCCGCCTCAGAGCCCGCCGGACCCTGCCCGTCGCCGCGCTAGAGGTTGACGCGTTTCAGGTAGACGCGGCTGCGGTGGGGGATGGTCTGGTACCAGAGCATCAGGTGCTCGTCCTCGTACGTACGCAGCCGCATCGGGTGGGCGTCCTCGTAGAGGCTGCCGTCCTTGGGGTCGACGGCCATCGACGCGAGGTCCACCAGGCCGTCCATCACGGCGGCTACGAGGGCCTGTTGGTCCGCGGGCATGTCGCCCAGGACCCAGATACGGCTCGGATCGCATTCCCACGCCCAGCCGGTGTCGTTCTCGGCGCCCTCGCCGCGTGAGCTCACAGGCCGATCTCGCGCTGGGCCTCGGCCAGAATGCGGCTGCTCGTCTCCATCGCCGCCTGGAACTCCTGTTCCGTGGCCGCGGGGTCGCCGGCGACGCGTTCTGCTGCGTGCAGGGCGGCCGCCCGCGCCGGCCAGCGGTGGATGGCCACGTGGGTGGCCCACTTGATCAGGAAGAAGCGCAGGGGATTGATGGCGCCGGTCTCGGCCGCGCGGTCGAACGCCTCGTTGCATTCCTTGTCGAGCGCCGCCAGGCTCGCCATGTCGATCCGTCGCACCGCATCGCGCAGGGCTTCCCGCGTCATCGCCGGCTGAGGGATGAGCGGGCCGCCGGCTTCCAGCTGCTGAGCAGTCATCGTGTCCTCCTGGGAACGCGGCCAGGATACCCAGCCCCGCACGATCGGGCCGGGCAAAGGTCCGTGAACGCAGAAAAGCCCCGCACCGTGCCCTGTAAGGGCTGGTGCGGGGCTTTCCCACAATAATTGTTCGGCGGCGTCCTACTCTCCCACAGGG
>NZ_JBEXOV010000194.1:0-3827 GCF_040611715.1 Streptomyces sp. NPDC006544
TGGGACTTCCCGCCGTGCAGGGCGGCGGCGCGGACTCCGCTGTTCAGCAGGTCCTGCGTCAGCCGGTCGACGGCGTGCTTGGTGTCCAGGAACATGATCACGCGGCCGTCGCGGGCGGCGATCTCCGTGGTCGTGCGCTGCTTGTCGGCGCCGTGGACGTGCAGGACGTGGTGCTCCATCGTGGTGACCGCGCCCGCGGAGGGATCCACGGAGTGCACCACAGGGTCCGTCAGGTAGCGACGGACCAGGAGGTCCACGTTGCGGTCCAGGGTCGCGGAGAACAACATCCGCTGGCCCTCCGGGCGAACCTGGTCCAGCAGCGCGGTGACCTGGGGCATGAAGCCCATGTCCGCCATCTGGTCGGCCTCGTCCAGCACCGTGATGCCGACCTGGTTCAGCCGGCAGTCACCCCGGTCGATCAGGTCCTTCAAACGCCCCGGCGTCGCCACGACGACCTCCGCGCCGTTCCGCAGCGCGTTGGCCTGGCGGCCGATGGGCATGCCGCCGACGACGGTGGCCAGGCGCAGCCTCACGGCGCGGGCGTACGGGGTCAGGGCGTCGGTCACCTGCTGCGCGAGCTCGCGGGTGGGGACCAGGATCAGCGCCAGCGGCTGACGCGGCTCCGCGCGCTGTCCGGCGGTGCGGGCCAGCAGGGCCAGGCCGAAAGCGAGAGTCTTACCCGAGCCCGTACGCCCACGGCCGAGGGCGTCACGGCCCGCGAGGGTGTTGGGCAGCGTCGCGCCCTGGATCGGGAACGGCACGCTCATGCCTTCGGCTCCCAGGGCGGCCAGCAGCTGGGCCGGCATGTCCAGATCGGCGAAGCTTTCCACGGCGGGCAGCGCGGGAGTGATCGTCTTCGGCAGCGCGAACTCGCCCTGGATGGCGGTGGGACGCCGGCCGCCATAGCCCGAACGGGCGGGCGCGCCGAAACGCGCGGTGCGGGGGCCGCCGCTCTGGCCGCCTCCGGTACCGGTGCGGGAATAGCGGTCGTTGGTGCGAGTGGTGCGGTTCATACGGAACCTTCCTCGATGCGGCACGTATCGAGGAATTCCCATAACGGGTACTCGCGAAAACGGGCCGAAGAAATACAGGGCAGAGCCGTGCCGCGAAAGAAGCGGACAGGCTTTGCTGGAGAGAGTGCCGCGCAGTTGCGTCAAAAAGGCCGGAGAAACGGCGGACGACTTACGGCGGGGGCCGGGCGGGCATCGTATGGCGATGCATCCGCCGGGCCGGACAGTGAGGCGGGTTCGGCGCGGGGCGCCCTCACCCGCCACTCACGCGAAACCATCGGGATCCGACGGGCGTGGGAGGGGGAAAACAACGAGTTGGGGCCCGCACCCCAAGGTGCGGGCCCCAACTACGTTACGCGTCAGCGTCAGGCGGGAACGATGTTCTCGGCCTGCGGGCCCTTCTGGCCCTGCGTGACGTCGAAGTTAACCTTCTGGCCTTCCTGAAGCTCGCGGAAGCCCTGGGCGGCGATGTTCGAGTAGTGAGCGAAGACGTCAGCGCCGCCGCCGTCCTGCTCGATGAAGCCAAAACCCTTTTCCGCGTTGAACCACTTCACGGTGCCAGATGCCATACGAATCTCCTTTGGGGCAGTGCCCGGAATCACACTGTGCGGTTCCGGAGTCGCCGCGATGATTACCCCGACCGGAAAATCGGCGGAAATACAAAGCCTCTCCAGCGGGCGAAGAACGCCAGCAAGGGGAGCGCCTGAATTTTTGGGAACCAAGACTGCAACTAAGATCGACAGTAGCATGCCGGAGCGGCCCCGCGCGCAAAGTCATGCCACTCAGTTCCCTGCGATAAAAACCCTCACCTTTAGCCGCGGTAAACTCTGGCCTGGCGGTTACAGATTTGATCCGCTGCGCGCAGCGGATACCAGCGCCGAGCTTTCCCTGCGCACGAGCCGGACCGGTCACCGGCCGGAAGCGGTGTGTCTCGTGGTTGAGGGAGGCGAGGCCTCCGTGAGGTCGGCGCCGGTGGCGGCGTCGCGCCGCGACTGGGCGACACCGTGCCAGTCCAAGCACATGACGGTCGCGTCGTCCTGCAGATGCCCCTTGCCCGCGTCGACGATCGCCCCGATGAGAGTGCGGGCGGCCTCTCGGGGATGCAGTTCCCTGGTGCGCACGATCAGGCCGGACAGGTCCACGGTGTCGGCGTTGCGTTCCAGCATGCCGTCCGTCAGCATCACGAGCCGGTCACCGGGCCGCAGGTCCAGCGACTGCACCCGATAGGTACGCGGGCTCAGGACACCGAACGGCAGATCAATTTCCGGAACGATCTCGGTCACCTCCCCGTCGCGCATCCGCAGCGGCCAGGGGTGCCCGGCGTTGATGAACTCCGTGGCACCGTCGAGCAAGCTGATCCGCAGCAGCTGACCGGTGACGTAGCCCTCGCGGCCGTACTCGCGCATGGCCTGGTCGGCCTGGCGGGCCTGTTCCAAGAGGTCCGCGCCCGCCCGCCGGGCCCGGCGCAGGGCGCCCACCACCAGGGTGGCCAGCAACGAGGCGGCGACGTCGTGCCCCATGGCATCGGTGACGGACAGTTGAACGGTGTCCCGGTCGACCACGTAGTCGAAGGTGTCCCCTCCGACATGGTCGGCCGGCTCCAGCGCCCCGGCGACCGCGAACTGCGCCGCCTCGCACGTCAACGAAGCCGGGAGCAGCCGGTGCTGGATCTCCGCGGCCAGGTTGAGCGGGCGGGTGCGCCTGCCCCACTGGTAGATGTCGGTGAAGGAGCGGTTGGCGATGACGATGTAGGCCAGCGCGTGCGCCGTCTCACCGATCTCGCGCATCACCTCCGCCGTCGGAGGCGTGGGCAGGAACAGTTCCAGGAGCCCGATGGCGTCCCCGCGGTTGGTCACAGGAGCGACCACCCGGACCGTGCCCGCGCCGGTGTCCTGCACGCTTGGCCGCTGGCTACGGATCACGTCGTCGTACACGGTGCCGCGCAGCGTGATCCGCGGGGCGGGCTCGGCTGTCTCCACGCTGCCCGCGGCACCCAGCCGAACGACCGAGCTACCGGTGAAGTCGGTGATGAGGAACGACACCGATACTGCCCCGAGGCGCTCCTTGAGCATGCGCGCGACCACGTCCAGGGATTCCACGGGCGGCGCGGCCTCCGCCGCCTCCAACGTTCCCGCCAGGGTCATCGCCGTACCCGCACGGCTCTTGCCGTCCGGGGAAAAGCCTGAGAGCGGCCCACCATTCCCGCCTGACTCCCACGCGGCCACAGAACCCTCCACGTAGCTCGTTGACGCGCTCACAACTCAGGACCACGGTGAAGCCCCGGTGCCGGACAGTCCCATTGCACCACGGGGTACAACCGGATCCGCCGACAATGGTTCGCCAGCAGCCCTGCCACAGCGTCACCCAGGGCAATCAATAGAGCCTGTCACGCCACATCCTGGTCCCGGACCGTGGAGCCGTGATGTGCAGCGTTGAAACGTTGCGCCTCTGCGAGCTGGTCCTCGAGGATCACGATGCGGCAGGCGGCCTCGATGGGGGTGCCGTGGTCGACGAGCTCGCGGGCCCGGGCGGCGATCCGCAGCTGGTAGCGGGAGTAGCGGCGGTGCCCGCCCGCCGAGCGCAGCGGGGTGATCAGGCGGGCCTCGCCGATGGCGCGGAGGAAGCCCTGGGTGGTGCCGAGAATTTCGGCGGCCCGGCCCATGGTGTAGGCGGGGTAGTCGTCGTCATCGAGACGGCCGTACGAGTCGTCTGCTGTCATCACACCTCTCTGTTGAACACGCGGAGGGGCCCGGGTGCCTATGGCACCCGGGCCCCGAAGGAACTGCTACACCATCTGCCGGCCCTGATGCCGCGCCG
>NZ_JBEXOV010000195.1:0-3735 GCF_040611715.1 Streptomyces sp. NPDC006544
ACGCACGATTTCGGTCACCCGACAGAATTCGGCCAATCGGCGATGTGAGCCGAGAAGTCGCGTCATAACCGGCCGCTTCGGCGCTCTCTCCGGGCGTGGGGGCCGGTTCCCGGCCCGCGCGCCCGGCAGAACACGCACACCGCACCCGAGTGAGGCCGTCATGCACCACCCCGTCGTCGAACGCGAGCTGGAACTCAAGCTGGTCCTCTCCCCCGAGCGCAGCATCCCCGTCCCCGCCCGGCTCCTCTACCTCACGGACGACCCGTACGCCGTGCACATCACCTTCCACACCGGCTCCAGCACCCCGGTCAACTGGACCTTCTCCCGCGAGCTGCTGGTCGAGGGGGTGTTCCGCCCGTGCGGCCAGGGAGACGTCCGGATCTGGCCCACCAAGGTCGACAACAAGGCCGTGCTCTGCATGGCGCTCAGCTCCCCCGACGGCGACGCCCTCCTGGAGGCCCCCGCAACCTCCGTGTCCGCCTGGCTGGAGCGGACCCTGCGGATCGTGCCGCCCGGCACCGAGGCCGACCGGCTCGGCCTGGACGCGGCGCTGGCGGAGCTGCTCACCCCGACGCCGGCCGACGACCTGTGGATGCGGGACCCGTGGCCGTCGGACGAGTCGGCGGAGGGCGAGTAGGCGGAGGGGGGAGTGGGCGGAGGGGAAGTGGGCGGATCAGAACAGCTTGCCGGGGTTGAGCAGTCCCAACGGGTCGAAGGCGTGTTTGACGGCGCGCTGCATCTCCATGCCCACCGGGCCGAGTTCGCGGGCGAGCCATTCCTTCTTCAGGACGCCGACCCCGTGCTCCCCCGTGATGGTCCCGCCGAGCGCGAGCCCGAGCGCCATGATCTCGTCGAAGGACGTGCGGGCCCGGCGGGTCTCGTCCTCGTCGGCCGGGTCGAAGCAGACGATGGGGTGGGTGTTGCCGTCCCCGGCGTGCGCGCAGACCCCGATGAGCAGGTCGTGGTCGCGGGCGATGGCGGCGGTGCCCTCCAGCATCTCGGCGAGCCGCGTGCGCGGCACGCACACGTCGTCGATCATCGTCGCGGGCCGCAGGGCCTCCAGCGCGGTCAGGGCCATCCGTCGTGCCTGGAGCAGCAGTTCGGACTCGGCCTCGTCCTCGGCCGGCACGACGGCGGTCGCCCCCGCGGCGGTGCACAGCTCCCCCACGGCGGCCAGGCCGTCCGCCGCCTGCGGGGTGTCGAACGCGGCGAGCAGCAGGGCCTCGGTGGCGTCGGGCAGGCCCATCTTGCCCAGCGCGTTGACGGCGCGGACGGTCGTACGGTCCATCAGTTCCAGCAGGGAGGGCGCCAGGCCCGCCTCCATGACGGCGCAGACGGCCTCGCACGCCGCCGCGGCCGAGGGGAACTCGGCGGCGAGCACGAGCTGGCGCGGGGGCGCGGGACGCAGCCCGAGGACGGCCTTCACGACCACGCCGAGGCTGCCCTCGGAGCCGACGAAGAGGCGGGTGAGGTCGTAGCCCGCGACGCCCTTGGCGGTCCGCCTGCCGGTGCTCAGGAGCCTGCCGTCGGCGAGGACCACGTCGAGGCCGAGCACGTACTCGGCGGTGACCCCGTACTTGACGCAGCACAGGCCGCCCGCGGCGGTGCCGATGTTCCCGCCGATGGTGCACTGCTCCCAGCTGGAGGGGTCCGGCGGGTAGTGCAGGCCGCGCTCGGCGACGGCGCGGGAGAGGACGGCGTTGACCACTCCCGGTTCGACGACCGCGATCCGGTCGACGGTGTCGATCTCCAGGATCCGGTCCATCTTGGCGAGGGACAGCACGATGCAGCCGTCGGAGGCGTTGGCCGCGCCCGACAGACCCGTGCGGGCGCCCTGCGGGACCACGGGGACGCGTAGCGCGTGGGCGGTCCGCAGGACGTGCTGGACCTGCTCGGCGGTGCGGGGCAGGACGACCGCCGCGGGCGTGCCCGCGGCGCAGAAGCTCGCCATGTCGGTGGCGTAGGAGGCGGTCACCTGGGGGTCGGTGAGCAGGGCCTGCGGCGGGAGCCCTTCGAGGAGCAGCGCGTGGAGCCGGGCGTCGGGCACGTCCTCGGGCCGGGCGCCGGGCCGGGCTTCGGACGGGGCCTCGGACGGGGAGCGGAGCGGGGTGGAGCGTTCGTCGTCCATGAGACCAGCGTGGCAGTCGGGGCCATCGGTGTGAACACGGCCGCGACGTCCTTCGGGCACCTCGGCGAACTCTTCATATTGACGCACAGTGACCCCATGGAGCCTATGCGTGAGAAGCCCCTCTCTCGGGAAAGGCAGCAGCACGCTGTCCCACCCGTGACCTTCACCGGCCGCAAGACGCTCGTGGCGGCGGCGGTCGCGGTGGTCCTGATCGCCGGAGCCCTGTTGATCCGGCCGGCCCGCACGGGCGACGACGCGCGCCCGCCGGGACCCGGTGAGCGGGCCCGCGCGGCCGTCGGGGTGGGCGCGCCCGCGGCGGCGGCGGACCTCGCGGCGCTGGTGACGGACCGGGAGAAATGGCTCGCGGGACACGCGGACGACGACGCTTCGTGGGCGGTGCTCGGGTCGGCGTACCTGGAGCGGGCGCGGCGGACGGGCGATCCGGCCTGGTACCCGAAGGCGGAGACGGCCCTGAAGCGTTCGCTGGAGGTGCGCCCGGCCGAGAAGGGCAACTTCGACGCGATGACGGGCATGGGCGCGCTGGCCAACGCCCGGCGGGACTACGGGACCGGGAAGCGGTGGGGCGAGCTCGTACGGGCGCAGGCGCCGAAGCGGTGGACGGCGTACCCGGTGCTCGTGGACGCGTACGCCGGCCTCGGCGACTACAAGGCGGCCGAGAAGGCGATGGAGCGGCTGGTGGACATGCGGCCGGGGCTGGTGGCCTTCGTCCGGGCCTCGCAGGTCTACCGGGACCGGGGCTGGCGCGAGGACGCGACCATGTCCATGGAGCACGCGGGAGGCGCGGCGAAGGCCCCGGCGGAGAAGGCGTACGTGCTGTTCCGGCTCGGGGAACTCGCCTGGGAACGCGGCGACGAGCAGGAGGCCCTGCGGCAGTACGAGGGTGCGCTGCGCACCGATCCGGCGCAGGCGGAGGCCCTGGGCGGGCGGGCGCGGGTGCTGGCCGCGCTGGGGAGGGGCGGGGAGGCGGTACGGGACTACCGGCTGGCGCTGGGACGGGCGGCCTCGCCGGCCCTGTCGCTGGAGCTGGGCGAGCTGCTGGAGTCGCTGGGGCGCGGGGAGGAGGCGCGGACCGTGTACGAGGGACTCGCCGCGCAGGTGGCCCGGGGCGCCGCGCGGAGCGGTGTGAACGAGGAGCTGGTCCTCGGACGGTTCGAGGCGGACCACGGCGAGCCGGCGGCGGCGGTACGGCGCCTCACGGCGGAGTGGGCCCGGCACAAGAACCTGCCGGTGGCGGACGCGCTGGGCTGGGCCCTGCACCGGGCCGGCGACGACACTGCGGCGCTGGAGTACGCGAAGAAGGCCACCGAACAGGGGCTGCGGCTCGCGGAGTTCTCCTACCACCGGGCGATGATCGAGCGGGGCCTGGGCGACGACGCGGCGGCGCGGCGGTACCTGCAGGAGGCCATGCGCACGAACCCGCGGTTCTCGCCGGTGCGCGGGCCGCTGGCCAAGGAGGCCCTGGCGTCGATCGGCCAGCCGCCGGCGGGCGGCCCGGAGAACATGCAGCCGACCACCCCGTGGGTGGCGCCGGAGCTCCCGAAGGCGAAGCCGGTGCCCGGGCCGAAGGCGCCCGCCCCGAAGCCGGC
>NZ_JBEXOV010000196.1:0-3702 GCF_040611715.1 Streptomyces sp. NPDC006544
GGGCAGGCCGAATGGAACACGGCCACCGCCGCCCTCCTTGGCGCGGGCGTGAACCCTGTGAACCTCATGGGCCGGGCCTGGACTGGGGTGCCGACACCCGTGGAAGGTGATCACCCTCTGGGTGGTGCTGGGTGTCGCGCTGAGCGCCCTGGCCCCCGTACTGCTCGCCCGCGTCACCCAGAACCAGGCCGGGGACTTCCTGCCCCGCAGCTACGACTCGGCCTCCGCGCTGCGGATCGCCGAGGAGCAGTTCGGGGTGGACCCCGACGCCGTCACCGTGACGGTGCTGGTCGCCCGTTCCGACGGCAAGGCCCTGAGCGCCGCCGACCAGGAGCGGATCGGGGCGGAGGCCGCGAAGCTCGGCCAACGCCGGGTGGTCATGCCCCGCGAAGACGACGTGCCGCAGTTCATGGTCCCGGACCGCTCCCAGACACCCCGGATCGCCCCGGCGATGACGGCGCCCGACCGGAGCTTCGCACTGCTCTCCGTCCAGCTGACCGGCAACGCGGCGGACAGAGGGGTCCAGGGTGTCTACCGCACCTTCCGGGACTCCGCCACGGCGCAGTTCTCGGAGGCGGGGATGCGCACCGGCTTCACCGGCGCGCTCGCCGACACCGTCGACACCACCGATGAACACGAGACCGCCGCGAAGGTCGGGGGCGCCCTCGTCATGGGGCTGATCGTCCTGCTCAACGTGCTGGTATTCCGCAGCGTGGCCGCGGCCCTGCTGCCCCTGCTGGCGGTCGCCATGATCGGCGGCGTGGCGGGCGGCGCCGTGGCGGGTGCCGCGCTCCTCACCGGACACAAGCTCGACGCGAGCACCCCGGCGCTGGTCCAGGTGGTCCTGCTCGGCATCGGCATCGACTACCTGCTGTTCCTGCTGTTCCGGTTCCGCGAGCAGTTGCGCAGCCGGCCCGAGCAGGCGGCCCGCGAGGTGGCCGCGCAGGTGTCCGGCCGCGTGGGCACGGCGATCACCTCGGCGGCCCTGACCATCGTCGCCGCGTTCGCGACGCTGGGCCTGGCGACCTTCGGGCAGTTCCGTTCGCTGGGCCCCGCGATCGCCGTGGCGGTCCTGGTGATGCTGCTCGGCAGCCTCACCCTGATGCCGGCGCTGCTCGCGGCCGCCGGGCGCAAGATGTTCTGGCCTTCCCGGACCCTGCGCCACGAGCCGCGCGAAGGCAGTGCCGCCCGTCTGGGCACGCTGGTCACCCAGCGGCCGTGGACGATGCTGATGGCCTCCGTCGCCCTGCTCGCCGCGTTGGCCGCCGGGATGGCCGGCATACGCATGGACTACGGCCGGGGCGAATCCGGTGACCCGACCCCCGCCGCGGCCACCGCGGCCGAGATCTCCCGTGCGCTGCCGGCCGGGGTGTCGGACCCCACCAGCGTCTTCGTCACCGCCACGGACGGGGGCGCCCTCACCGCCGACCGGCTGGGCGGTCTCTCCCGGGCCCTCGGTCAGGTCGAGGGTGTGGGCCAGGTGGGTCAGACCGTCCTGAACGAGGACCGTCGTGCCGCCCGGATCGACCTGTACCTGACTGCCGACCCGCAGAGCCAGGAGGCGCGTGACCTGGCCTCCGGACCGGTCCGGGCCTCCGTCGCCCAGCACACGCCCGCCGGGACGGCGGCGCACGTGGGCGGGACGTCGGCGATCTTCGCCGACATCGCCGACGCCGTCGACCACGATCTGAAGATCGTGTTCCCGGTCGCGGCCGCGCTGATCGCCCTGATCCTTCTGGTGCTCCTCCGCAGCCTGCTCGCACCCCTCATCCTGATGATCTCCGTCGGGCTCGGATTCGCCGCCACTCTCGGTGCCTCCACGCTGGTGTTCCAGCACTCCCTCGGCAAGCCGGGCGTCAGCTTCACCCTGCCCCTGGTGCTGTTCCTGTTCGTCGTGGCGCTGGGCACCGACTACAACATCCTGATCGTCGACCGGATCCGGGAGGAGATGCGGCGCGCGGGCACGGCCCGTGCCGCCGTGGCCCGAGCGGTACGGCACACGGCGCCGGCCATCGCGACGGCGGGACTGGTGCTGGCCGGCTCGTTCGCCACGCTCGCGACGAGCCCGGGGAACGAGCAGGTCGCCTTCGCCCTGACGCTCGGCATCATGCTCTCCGCGTTCGTCCTCTCCCTGGTGCTGGTCCCCGCCCTCGGTTCACTCCTCGGCCGGGCCATCTGGTGGCCGGTCCGCCCGGTACCCGCCGCGAGCGGTCACCCGCAGCAGGGCCCTACCGCACCTGCCGCGGAGGCAGACAGGGTCTCGGCGTACTGAGGCCCGGACCGGAACGGCACTGAGGTGCGCGCGCCCGGCGGCCGGGGGGCCGAGGCCCCGGCCGCCGGCCCCCCGGTCGCGGTCGCGCGTCCGGATTCCTCCTCGAAATCGTCCGAAATTCGCCCACCTCGGCGGAAATTGGAGCGACGGCGGGTGCGTTCGACGGTGTGTCAGAGGAATACCGGAGCTCCACCCGAGGAGTAACACCGTGCGCATCCTGTTCACCGGCCCCGCTTCGGCGGGCCACCTGTTCCCGATGGTGCCGACCGCCCAGGCCCTTCAGGCCGCCGGACACCAGGTCCTGTTCGCCGGCTCGGCCCCGCTCGACGCGCTGCGGCAGGCCGGCGTGCCCACCGTCGAGATCGGCGACGGCTCGACGCTGATGGAGGCCTTCCGGCGCGCCTCGGACGGCGTCGATCCGGAGTTCGTCACCGACGGCAACAGCCCCGAGGACGCCGAGAGGCTGGCGGCGGGCGGTTTCGCCGAACACGGCCGGGTGACCATCGACGACCTGCTCGCGGTCGCCGTCGCCTGGCGGCCGGACCTCCTCGTCCACGCCGCCTTCCAGGCCGCCGCCCCCCTCGTCTCGGCGGCCCTCGGCATACCCGCCGTGGTGCACAACTTCGGCGCGATGTCCGGCCTCGGCATGGTCGGCAGGCTCGCCGGCCTCCTGGCGGACGAGTACCGGGCCCGCGAGGTCGAGGGGCCGGCCACCCACACCGTCCTCGACGTCGTCCCCGCCTCCCTCGGCGGGGACGGCACCGGCTGGCGGGTCCGCTACGTGCCCTACAACGGCGGCGGCACGGTGCCGCGCGATCTCATGTCCCGTGGCTCCCGGCCCCGGATCGCCGTCACCCTCGGAACGGTGGTGACCGCCTACGCCGGCGTGGACCCGGTCGCCCGGGTGATCTCCGAGGCCGCCTCCGTCGACGCCGATTTCCTTCTCGCCGTCGGCGACACCGACCTGAGCCCGCTCGGCACCCTTCCCTCCAATGTCCGCCCCCTGCCGTGGGTGCCACTGGCCCAGCTGCTGGACACCGCCGACGCGATCGTGCACCACGGCGGGTCCGGCACCATGCTCACCGCAGCGGCCCGGGGTGTCCCCCAGCTGATCCTCCCGCAGGGCGCCGACCACTTCATCAACGTCGATGCCGCGACGGGCCTGGGTTTCGCCCTCCGCGCGAGCGACGACAGCGTGGACGCCGCCCTGCTCGACCGGCTCCTCACCGACGACGGCCTCCGCAAGTCGGCGGCCACCACTCAGGCCGACATCACCCGCCTCCCCTCCCCCACCGACCTCGTCGCCTCCTTCGAGTCCCTCCGGTAGCACTGGACCGGGGGGCCTTTTACGTGGGGTTTACGGGTGTGTCAAGTCCCGAGTTTCCGGAACGTGACCGGGTCGGGGGCGGCGGGGCTTACTGGTGATGCGG
>NZ_JBEXOV010000197.1:0-3701 GCF_040611715.1 Streptomyces sp. NPDC006544
AAACAATCGAACGGAACAGTTCATTCTTCAACAGTTGTGAGCTGTTTTTTGAATGCTGATGAATAGTGAGATTAGAGCAGGTCATAAATAAGGGTCATATTTAAAAGCTAAAATTGTACGTTTTAGTCAATTACATACAAGGGTTCTGTTGCAAAGTTTTAAATAAAGAATAAAATCCCTTACGGTATCTATGATTTAGGCTGTTATTCCCATTAATACCTTGATTTCAGTAGACACCGAAAAGCCGAAGAGAGTGCCTTCTTTTCGGGTTTTCTTATATAATCCTCGAATGGCTTCCATGCCCTTAATCGTGGTAGAGGCAGTGCGTAAACTTCGATAGAATTTATTGCGTCTCTTTACTGGACGATGGTCTTGTTCAATCAAATTATTCAGGTATTTAATGGTACGATGTTCTGTCCCTTGATAAAAGCCGTATTCTTTTAGTTTCTTAAAGGCACTTGTAATAGAGGGGGCTTTATCTGTGACTACAACCTTCGGTTCATCAAACTGCTTCACTAACCGCTTAAGAAAAGCATAGGCTGCTTGTGTGTCCCGTTTTTTACGTAACCAAATATCCAAGGTTAAACCATCTGCATCGATGGCTCGATACAAATAATGCCATTTTCCTTTGATTTTGATGTACGTTTCATCCATTTTCCATGAATAAAAGGATTTTTTATTTTTCTTTTTCCAAATTTGATAGAGTAGTTTGCCATATTCTTGTACCCAACGATAAATCGTCGTATGAGAAACGTTAATGCCACGATCATATAAGATTTCTTGAACTTCACGATAGCTAAGGTTATAACGAAGATAGTAGCCCACGGCTACAATAATCACATCCTGCTGAAATTGCTTTTCTTTAAAATGATTCATCGTCATTCCTCCTGCTATCTTTTTCTATTATTCTACCTTATTTGATAGTAGATTTAAAACTTTGCAACAGAACCCTATATTCGTTACAATGGTTATGGGAAGTTTTTCAAAAGGTTAAGAAAAGCTTACGGGGGTTTTTGAAATCAAAAAGTAGTAGGGGACGATAAAATGAAACATACACACAAAATCATATTGGCTGTCACTTCTGTATGCACTGTTATTATTCTAGGTGTAAGTATCTTTTTTGTTACACAAGCAGTAACAAACAATAAATTAGAAAACACTAGTCAAACAACTCAACACTCAAGCAGCAGCTCAAAACCTGTTGAAGATAAACAAACGACGAAACAGCTTGATCAAGCAAAACAGCTTGCTGCAAGTTATCATTATGATGAAGCCATCGCCTTACTTGAAAAAGACGACGCCAAAGAAGCGCAACAATTGTTAGCAACTTTGAAAAAAGAAAAAGAATCCTTGGTAAAATGGGAAGACCCGACCAAAATCTCACACGTCTTCTTTCATAGTCTGATTGTTGATCCAGCTAAGGCTTTTCATACCCAGCAAGCACAAGGGTATAAAGATTATATGGTCACTATTTCCGAATTCAATAAAACCATTGATCAGTTATATAAAAATAACTATGTTCTTGTTAATCTAAATGGATTAGTCAAAAAAGGAACAGATGGAAAACTGACCTTTACAGGTGTTTCTCTTCCAGAAGGAAAGAAACCGTTAATTCTTTCGCAAGACGATGTCAGCTATTATGAATACATGGACAATTCAGGATTTCCAAGTAAGTTGATTGTCGATAAACAGAACCAAATCAAGAATATTTATATCGACAATAAGAAGGAAACTGTTGGTGACTATGATATGGTTCCATTGATCGATTCATTCATTAAAAAACATCCCGATTTTTCTTATCAAGGCGCCAAAGGAACATTAGCTTTAACAGGCTATAATGGTGTATTAGGTTACCGTACATCAAAATCAGAATATGGTGATAACGAAAAAACAAACAAAGAAATCGAAGCAGCCAAAAAAGTTGCTGATCAATTAAAGAAAGATGGTTGGAGTTTTGCTTCTCATACTTGGGGACACTTGAATATGACACAAGCTTCTTTAGCCGATATCCAACAAGATAATGAACGTTGGCAAAATGAAGTTGCACCTATTTTAGGCAAAACAAATATTTTGATCTACCCATTTGGCGCTGACATCAGCGATTGGCAACCTTATTCTGAAGCAAATCAAAAATTTGCTTACTTGAAACAACAAGGATTTGATATCTTCTGCAATGTCGATGCCTCAACTCCTGCATGGGGACAACTAGGAACTGACTACTACCGTAACGCCAGAATCAATATTGACGGTATCCGTTTCGAAGCTGACCTAAAAGGAGAAAATCCAATACTTGATCAATTTATCAACGTCAAAGAAGTGTATGACCAAAAAGATCGAGGATAGAGGTTGTGAAAGAAGCGTCCAGCTCCGCCGACAATAAGTAGGAATTAACTATCTAGGAACGCATACCATGCGTAAAACAGGCGCTTATCGGGTCTATACGCAGTCAAACTATAATATTGGTTTAGTGATGCATTTATTAAACCATTCAAGTGAAGCCATGACCTTAACGTATCTTGGATTAGATCAAGCTAGTCGAGAAACGATGTTAGACCAAATTGATTTTGGGTAATGAATGTTTAGAACTTAGTAGTCGTCCAAAAACGACTACTTTTTTTGTTGAATCGTCCTTGGACGATTCGATGCTTTTGACTTGTAAGAACAGGATTGAATGAAGCCATACTGTTCGCATATTTTTAGTGGATGAACGAATAAAAAATCTCTCGTATTTTGTTTGTTCATCCATGGTTTTAGAAAAAAGAGGGACGATTTCGGAAGAAGAAAATCGTCTCTTTTTTTTCTTCTTTTTGTATGACAAAAAGAAAGATCTTTTGCCCATTTTATTTTTATAAAATGGGTAGGTGGCGTTTGCGTAAAGCAAATCGACACAATCCAAAGGGGATAAAAGGGGAAAGTGAAACTTCCCCCTTTTCAAGCCACATTGTAATACAAGAACGAAGTGTTTTGTATTACAATGTGATAGCTTGCAGTATTTATGGTTTTATATGGTCTATTTTGTTATAATGATTGTAACCGAATAGGGCGCAATGCTTATTACAAAATCAATGACAAAGGGCGATTGAGGAATGAGCGCTGGGGCATTTTATCTTTGAGGAAGTTCTTGATGGATCAGAAAAATGTATCACAAATTGAAACAAAGACTCACTCATTTAAGAGACGCTACTAGCATGAAATTTTGTTGTTGCGATAAGCAACTTCTGATACACGATTTTTAGCCATTACATCACTCGTTTTTAGAGTGATGTGTAAGTGCGCATTGCACTCTTTTTTTACGAAACAAGCCGACCAGCGTTTGAAACTTTTTAGTTTTTCATCATTCTATTTTAAAACGCTCTAAAACTCGATTTAAGCGACTTTAATTCGAAACTGTCTATTTGTTCAAAGGGAACATTAAGAATGCTTAAACGAGCTTTTAAGTGGGTTTAAAGTGATTTTGAATTGAATAGCTTGTTTTAAGTTGTAAAAAAACAAGTTAAACAAAGTATAGGTTTTCCATTTAAGGGTTGTTAGGGCTTGCCCTGACCGTCTGTAAGACGCTTGATTGCAAAGTATGAGTATTTAGCTAGTCAAATAGTTAAAACAGCGTATACGAGCAATTAGAGGGAATCCAAGAAAGTCCTAAGAGAGGGTTTGATCTTTTCTTTTAGCGAGTGCGAGTGAACGCTGCAAGTAAAATGTGA
>NZ_JBEXOV010000198.1:0-3553 GCF_040611715.1 Streptomyces sp. NPDC006544
GGCCGCCCCTGCCTCCTCGGCTACATCGGCACCGGGGCCGCCGCGGCCGCCCCGGCCGCCTTCGAGGCGGCGAGCGGCATCACGATCCGGGGCGGCCGCGAGTCGTCGGGGCCGGAGCCGCCGAGCACCTCGGTCAGCACCCACGCCGCCAGAGCGGCCGGGGCGAGCGCGGCGACCGCGACGGCCAGGGTGGAGCGGCGGGCGTACCAGGGCCGGTCCGGGCTGACCGAGGAGGCGGACTCGGGGGACGGGGAGCTGTCGTCGTAGCGCACCCGGCGATGCTAGACCGGGGGTCGGTCGTACGTACGGACCCTGCGCCATTCGGGGGCGCGGTGCGCTTATATGCCGGGGCCGGGGCCGGGGCCGGGGCCGGGGCCGGGGCCGGGGAAACGGGGTCCGGGCGCGACGCGCGGGTGCGGCCGCCTTCGGGCGGCCCGGGTCAGATGCCCGAGCCGATGCGGCGCAGGACGCGCAGGGAATCGGTCACGGAGACCTCCTCGAACGCGCCGGAGGCCAGGGCGCGCAGGTAGATCCGGTACGGGGCCTGGCCGCCGTCGGCCGGGTCCGGGAACACGTCGTGGATCACCAGCGTGCCGCCCTCGGCCACGTGCGGGGCCCAGCCCTCGTAGTCGCCCGTCGCGTGCTCGTCGGTGTGCCCGCCGTCGATGAAGACCAGGCCGAGCGGACCGCCCCAGGCGGCGGCGACCTGCGGGGAGCGGCCGACGACCGCGATGACGTGGTCCTCCAGACCGGCCCGGTGCAGGGTGCGGCGGAAGGTGGGCAGCGTGTCCATCAGCCCGATCTCCGGGTCCACGACCGTCGGGTCGTGGTACTCCCAGCCGGGCTGCTGCTCCTCGCTGCCCCGGTGGTGGTCGACGGTGATGGCGCTGACCCCGGCCTCGCGGGCGGCGTCGGCCAGCAGGATGGTGGAACGGCCGCAGTAGGTCCCGACCTCCAGGAGCGGCAGCCCGAGCGAGGCCGCGGCGGCGGCCGCCTCGTACAGCGCGAGGCCCTCCCGCACGGGCATGAACCCCTTGGCGGCCTCGAAGGCGGCGAGGGTCTCCGGCTTGGGGCTGGCCATGGTGTTCCTCCTGCGGGTGGGGTCCGTCGCGCTCGGCGGCGTGGCGGGTCGGCGGCCCATCGTGCCTTACCCGCTGGTAGGACGCCATGCCCGGGGTCGGGTCCCGGAGGCCGGAGCCCGCCCCCGACGGCGTTGTCAGTGGCGGCGGGCAAGATCGTGGGGTCGGGTCTTCGAAGGGAACGAGGGATCACCATGGCGGTCACGAACGAGCGGGTGGCGGGGCGGGAATTCCTCAAGCCGCTCTACCGCGACGACTACTTTCCCGACGCCGTCCTCGACAAGGGCCGGGAGATCCTGCTGCGGCTCTGCGAGCGCATCGAGGCGGAGCGGCCGGCGGACCTGGCCGCGCTGTACGTGCTGACGGCGGCGGCGACGGTGGAGTTCAACCTGCTGGAGGCGGAGTTCGAGGCGGCGGGGAGCGGGATCGAGACCGTCGCGCGCGAGGAGATAGCCGAGGACTTCTGGTTCGTGGCCTCGGCGTACGGGTTCGCGGACGCGGACGTGGAGAAGCTGATCGCCCCGCGGGAGTGGTGAGGGCCCGGGGCTCCCGGGTCAGGGCCGCCGCCCGCCCATAGGCGTCGTCGCCGCACTCCGGCCTGCTCCCCGCTCCTCGTTCTCCCGCCCGCGCTGACCCGGACTCCGCACCCCTGTTGTCCGCGGACAAGTCCCGTTGTCCGCCCGCCGGGCCCCCGCCGACCTGCACCTGCACCGTCGGCCCGGCCCGGTCAGCCGCACGGCCCGGCAGTGTGAACGCCGTTCCCCACCGGAGCCGCCTCCCGCACAGGGCGTCGGCGCCGGGCGGGGGAACGCGTTCCACTCGGTCCCGTCCACGGTGCGGGGCCCGGTCGTCCCGAAGGCACCACTCCCGGAGACAGGGAGCGCGGTGCGGGGAGCGGGGAGTGAGGAGTGAGGGCCATGCACGTGAGGAAACGGCACAAGGTGGCGATCGCGGCGGCGGCGGCCGCCTTCACCGGCGGGACGCTCGTCGTGGTCCTCGGCATCCCGTTCGCCGCCGGGGGAGCGCCCCTTCCGGAGCGTGGCGGCGCCCCGGCCGCGTCCGGGGAACGGGCGTCGGAACCCCCGCGGGAGCCGGTCCCGGCAGAACTGGACCTGCTGCACACCGCCAGGGAGCTCCTGCTCCGCGACTGCATGCGCGCCAAGGGGTTCGTCTACCAGCCGGTGCCCCGCCAACCCGTCCCCGAGGCGCGCGAGTTCCCGTTGGTCCTGGACGACGTCGACTGGGCCCGGCGGCACGGCTACGGCAGCGATCTCGCCGCCGTGGCCGAGCGGAACCAGCGCGACGACGTCAACCAGCATTACTTCGAGAGCCTCCCGGCCGACCGCCGGGTCCAAGCCCTGCTCGCCGCCAACGGCCCCCGCACCGAGGGTCTCACCGCTCGCACCCCTGACGGCATGGAGATGGGACGCAGCCCCGAGGGGTGCCAGTCGGACGCCGACCGCACCCTGTACGGGGACCTCGCCGGCTGGTTCCAGGCCCGTACGACCCTGACCTCGCTGACCTCCCTGGTCAGCGAACGTGCCGGGGCAGCACCTGAGTTCTCCGAGGCGACCCGCCCCTGGGCCGTCTGCATGCGCACCGCAGGCCACGACTTCGCCGACCCCGCCGCCGTCCGCGCCGCGCTGCCGGTGCCCCGGACCGAAGAGATCCGGCTGGCGGTCGCCGAAGCCACCTGCGCCCAGTCCTCCGGCCTGGCCGAGACAGCCTCAGGCCTCAGCCGGAAGTTCGAGACCGAGCTGCGTGAGCGCTACCGAGCCGACGTGAACACCGCGTTCCGGCTCCAGCTCGGCGCACTGTCCCGGGCGCGATCCGTGATCGCGTCCGACTGAACACAAGGAACGGCAAGCGGTGAACGACGCACGACGCGCGACGCCCACCGCGACCACCACGACCACCACAAGGAGATCAGTCATGCGCGCTGTGCGCACTCTGCTGATCGGAGCGGTACTCGCCGCCTCGATCGTGACAGCCACCCCGTTCGTGGCCCAGGCCGACGACGCCCCCGCTCCCCAGCCGGGTCTCGGGATCCAGGCCGACGGCCGGCTGTGGGCCTACTACGACACCGAGTACCGCAACCCGTGCGGCAGCTGGTCCGGCAGCTCCAACCACTGGGGTGACTGCTGGAACACCGCGAGCTCCCTGGTGAACTACCGCTACCCGGGCGCCAACGACGACGTCTGGGTCCGCTGGGGTCTCAACAACACCGGCGCCCGCCGCGGCGTCTACAACGGAGTCTGGCTCAACGACCTCAACCGGTGGACCTTCGACGCCGGCACGGGGAGCGGGTCAGGCCAGCTGCTGGGCGACAACATCGCCTCGCACAGCGTGACGCAGCTCCCGTAGCACCGGCATCGCACGGCGCCCGCCCCGGGCCCCTCCAGGGTCTTGAACTGCGTCGCCATGGCCTTCCAGCCGTCGGCGGCCGTGGTGAGCGCGGAGAGGTCCGTCTGCAG
>NZ_JBEXOV010000199.1:0-3287 GCF_040611715.1 Streptomyces sp. NPDC006544
GTGCAGGTCTGCGGGCCGGGGTCGGCCAGCTTCAGCCCACCGCCGGTCGGCGTGGGTGTGGGCGTCGGCGTGGGTGTGGGCGTCGGTGTCGGTGTCGGTGTCGGTGTGGGCTCCGTGGAGGCGCTGAACACCTCGCTGATCGGCTGCACGCCGGCCGCGTTGCCCGCGTGCGTCCCGGTGGTGAAGAGGTCCTCGAACGTGCGCAGCAGGTGGTGGTGGTTGAAGGCGGTCGCGTACGTGCCCGTCTTGACGTTCGCCCCGTAGAAGACGGTGGCGATCTGGTTGGACCCGAGGTAGTTGTCCTCGTCCCAGGTCAGGACCAGCAGGCTGTTGTTGGCCTTCGCCCACTGCGCGTAGGCGTCCATGCTGTTCTTCGTCCAGGTGTCACCGGTGGCGACCGAACAGGAGTGCATGTCGTTGCACTGGTTGGGCACTACGAACGACAGGTTCGGCAGGGCCGCGAAGTTGCCCTGCGGGAACTGCGCCCACGTCTTGCCGGTGTTCAGCGGCACGTTCTTGAAGGCGAACCACGGGTTGTGCTTCTGCGCGTACTGGCCGCTGGTGCAGGCCGTGGAACCCTCGGCGGGCAGGTCCTCGTTGTACGTCGCGAAGGTCTTGCCGGCCGCGATGAGCTCCTGGCCGAGGTTGGCCGCGGTCATCGACTGCGGGGTGTAGCAGCCGTCTCCGGTGATGCCCTGGGTGGCGCCGGAGAAGAGGTTGAAGTAGTTCGGCTGGCTGGGGTGGGTCAGTGCCTTCATACCGGTCAGGCTCGCTCCGCCGCCCGCCAGCTGGTTGACGTAGGGGGCGCTGGCGCTGCCGATGACCTCTCCGTACTGCTTGTTCTCGTACACGACGACGACCACGTGGTCGTACGCCGGCAGGGCCGCGGCGGCCGCGTTCGCGAGGGCCGCGGAGCCGCCGTCGGCCGCCTGGGAACGGGCGAGGGAAAAGGCGCCGAGCAGGCTGAGCGCGCCGAGTCCGGCGACGAGAGCGGACCGGCGGACCCGGTGTCTCGCGCTCGCCTCCGGCGGGACGGGGTGGGACATGGGTGATCTCTCCTCGTGGTGGAGGGGCATGGGGTGTGCGGGGTGAACCAGGGGTGCGGGGTGAACGGGACGTGCGGCGTCATTCCTCGCGCCGGGCCGCGCCGGCCACGGCGATGTTCAGGAACCGGGGGACGGGTCGTTCCCGGTTCCGGAAGTCCTCCGCGACCGCGGCCCGTACCGCCGTCAGCCGTGCCTCGGGCAGCAGCGCCAGCACGCTCCGCCCCGGGCTCCGGCCGGGCGGCCAGACGCTCAGGGCCCCGGCCCGGCGGGCGCACGCCACGGCCCGCGCCAGATCCGCCGCCCGGGCCGCCGGGCCGTTCGCGTCCTCGGGGCCCGCGCGTACGGCGAGCAGTACCAGCCGGGCCCCTGAGGAGGCCGGGTTGAAGCCGACGTACCGCCGGCGCCGGGACTCCCGTGGGCGCGGCCCCCCGCCCAGCAGGAGGGCCCTGCCGGGCCGGGCGTAGAGCACCCCCCGGCGCAGCGCGTCGTCGCCGTCGGGCAGTGCGCGGGCCATCAGCCGGGCCAGGTGCGCACGGTCCGGCTCCTCGCCCGCCCGGGTGTGTACGTCGGCCACGGCGAGGGCCACCGCGCAGTCGGAGGCCTCCGCCGTGTCCAGCCCTGCGGCCGGGGTGAGGGAGCCCTGTACGTGGAGGTCGGTCCCGCCGCGCCCGTATCCGGCGCGGGCCAGTGCGCGCAGCAGGGCGTACGGCCGGGCGGCCCAGGCCGGGAGGGGCGGCGGCGGCCCGGACAGGGTCAGCGGCACGTCGCAGCTGTCCGCCGGGTGGCCGAGGGAGCTGAGCCGGACCAGGCCGTCGGTGCGCGGGGCGGCGGCGGCCGCCACCGGCCAGCCGGCCGCCGCGACCAGGTGGGGGGAGCCGAGGTGGAAGGCGTACGGGGCGCTCCAGACGGCGGCGGGGGGCCGGCCGTACGCGGACTGGAGGGCGTAGGAGACGAGCCGGAAGAGCGGGTCGGCCGTGGCCCGGCGGGCGAGGTCCACGCCGGGGTCGGCCAAGGGTGCGGGTGGGGGTGGGGGTGTGGGTGCGGGTGGGGGTGGCGGGGCCGAGGCGGGGGCGTCGGCGGCCGCGCCCGTCACCGCTCGTCCTTGCGGGCCAGCATCCGGTAGGCGTTCCCGCCGTCCGTGCGCCGGGCCGCGACCGTGCGCAACGCGTCGAGCACCGCCGCGGCGGCGAAGCACGGCAGCGCGGCCACCCGTACGGCATGACCGAGGGCCCGTCGGGCGGGTGTGGCCGGAGCGGCCCACGGCCGGTCCGGGTCGGGGGCCAGCCGGGTCGCGGTCAGGGCCACCGCGCCGAAGAAGTCGTTGCCCTGGTGGGCGGGACCGTGTTCCTCGGCCAGCACGGTGAACCCGCGGTCGGCCAGGGCCTCGCGCAGGTTGGCGGCCGGGATCAGATGCTGGTGCTGCGGCTGGAACCAGGGCAGCCAGGCCGGTCCGAGCAACCGGGCCATGCGCGACTGCGGGTCCGGGAGCTCGATGGCCAGGTACCCGCCGGGAGCGAGGACGGCGGCCGCCGTGTCCAGCTCCGTGAACGGGTCCCGGGTGTGCTCCAGGTAGTGGTACATGCTGACCACCTCGTACTGGCCGGCCAGTTTCACCGCGAAGTCCGGGAACTGGCCCTGGTGTCCCGTCTCCACCCAGCCGCGCCGTTCCGCCTCGCGGACCGCGCCGCCCATGTCGAGCCCGTCGAAGCGGGTGTCCGGCCAGACGGCCCGCGCGGCATTGCAGAAGTGGCCGTGGCCGGTGCCGACGTCGAGCCAGGACGTGGGCCGGGTGTGGGGCCGGAGCATCTCGGCGCGGCTGCGGTAGGCCGCACCGAGCTGCCCGAAGACCGTGGCCGCGCCCTCGCCGCCCCGGCCGTCGTAGAAGTCGCGGTAGTAGAACTCCAGCCCCTCCGGGGTCAGCCGGGGGTTCTGGAAGACGTGCCCGCAGTCCCCGCAGTGTTCGAGGGTGAAGCGGCCGGGCTTGGCCTGGAGCAGATCGGGCACCCGGACGCGGACGGACAGCTGCTGGGAACCGCACCAGGGGCAGTCCAGACGGCGCGTCTCGAAGAACCGGTCGGTCCCGGCGGCCAGCTCCTCCCGGTAGGCGGCGGCCCGTCCGCCGACTCGCTCGGCATCTCGACCCGCGTCCCGGCCGGCGTCCGGCGGGGTGACCCCCGCGGCGTCCCCCGCGCCCGCGGGCACCGCGTCCGCGAGGTGCCGGGGACGGGCCGTCGCGGCGGC
>NZ_JBEXOV010000200.1:0-3114 GCF_040611715.1 Streptomyces sp. NPDC006544
GCCCCCCGCCCGCGCGGGGGCGCGGCCTTCGCCGTCTGCGGTACCGGAGCCGACCGGCCGGAGCCGACCGGCCGGAGCCGACCGGCCGGAGCCGACCGGCCGGAGCCGACCGGCCGGGGCCGGCCGGACACCGGCGGGACTCAGTGGAAGAAGTGCCGGGTCCCGGTGAAGTACATCGTCACGCCGGCCGCCTTCGCGGCCTCGATCACCTGCTCGTCGCGGACCGAACCGCCCGGCTGGACCACGGCCTTGATGCCCGCGGCGGTCAGGATCTCCAGCCCGTCCGGGAAGGGGAAGAACGCGTCGGACGCGGCGTACGAGCCCTGCGCGCGCTCGGCGCCCGCGCGCTCGACCGCGAGCTTCGCGGAGTCGACGCGGTTGACCTGGCCCATGCCCACGCCGACCGAGGCGCCGTCCTTGGCGAGCAGGATCGCGTTGGACTTGACCGCACGGCATGCCTTCCACGCGAAGGCGAGGTCGGCGAGGTCGGCGGCGGAGAGGGCCTCGCCGGTGGCGAGGGTCCAGTTGGCCGGGTCGTCGCCCTCCGCCTGGAAGACGTCGCTGTGCTGGAGCAGCGCGCCGCCGGAGATGGGCTTCAGGTCGCCCGGCTGGTGCGGGGTGCCGGCCACCTTCAGGACGCGGATGTTCTTCTTCTTGGCCAGGATCTCGACCGCGCCGGCCTCGTAGTCCGGGGCGGCGATGACCTCGGTGAAGATCTCCGCGACCTGCTCGGCGAGCTCGACGGTCACCGGGCGGTTGACGGCGATGACCCCGCCGAAGGCGGACAGCGGGTCGCAGGCGTGCGCCTTGCGGTGGGCCGCGGCGACGTCCTTCTTGTCCACGGCGATGCCGCACGGGTTGGCGTGCTTGATGATCGCGACGCAGGGCTCTTCGTGGTCGTAGGCGGCGCGGCGCGCGGCCTCGGTGTCCACGTAGTTGTTGAAGGACATCTCCTTGCCGTGCAGCTGCTCGGCGTTGGCGAGCCCGCCCGGCTGCCCGTCCGTGTAGAGGGCGGCGGCCTGGTGGGGGTTCTCGCCGTAGCGCAGGCCCGCCTTGCGCTCCCACGCGCCGGCCAGGAACTCGGGCAGCACGGCCTCCGGCTCCGGGGCGTACACGTTCGTGAACCAGGAGGCCACGGCCACGTCGTACGCCGCGGTGTGCTGGAAGGCCTCGGCCGCGAGCCGCTTGCGGGCGGTGAGGTCGAAACCGCCGCCCTGGGCGGCGGCGAGCACGTCGGCGTAGCGCTGCGGGCTGGTGACGACGGCCACCGAGGGGTGGTTCTTGGCGGCGGCGCGGACCATCGAGGGGCCGCCGATGTCGATCTGCTCCACGCACTCGTCCGGGGTCGCGCCCGACTGGACGGTCTCGAGGAAGGGGTAGAGGTTGACGACGACCAGGTCGAAGGGCTCGACGCCCAGCTCGGCGAGCTGGTTGCGGTGGTCCTCCAGGCGCAGGTCGGCGAGGATGCCGGCGTGCACGCGCGGGTGGAGGGTCTTGACGCGGCCGTCCAGGCACTCGGGGAAGCCGGTCAGCTCCTCGACCTTGGTGACGGGCACCCCGGCCGCGGCGATCTTCGCGGCGGTGGAACCGGTCGAGACGAGCGCGACACCCGCCGCGTGCAGGCCGCGGGCCAGCTCCTCCAGCCCCGTCTTGTCGTAGACGCTGACGAGAGCGCGCCGGATCGGGCGCTTCGACGCGGCGAGGTCCTCGCCCTGTGCGGTCACGGTCTCTGCGGTCCCTGCGGCCTCTGCGGCGGTCACTGGATCGTTACCTTTCGTCCCTCGATGCTGTAGCCGTGCCGGGCCAGGCGCCCCACGACCTCGACGAGCAGCTGGCGCTCGACTTCCTTGATCCGCTCATGGAGAGCGGCTTCGTCCTCTTCGTCCCGGATCTCGACCACACCCTGGGCGATGATCGGACCGGTGTCCACGCCGGAGTCCACGAAGTGGACGGTGCAGCCGGTGACCTTCGCGCCGTAGGCGAGCGCGTCCCGTACGCCGTGGGCGCCCGGGAAGGCCGGGAGGAGGGCGGGATGGGTGTTGATGAACCGGCCGCCGAAGCGGCCGATGAACTCCGGACCCACGATCTTCATGAACCCCGCCGAGACCACGAGGTCCGGGGCGTGGGCTCCGGTGGCCTCGGTCAGGGCCGCGTCCCACTCGGCGCGGCTCCCGTACGCCTTGACCGGGCACACGAAGGTGGGGATGCCCGCCTTCTCGGCGCGCTCCAGGCCGGCGATGTCCTCGCGGTCGGCCCCGACGGCGACGACCTCTGCGCCGAAGCCCTCGGCTCCACCGGCGTGGGCGTCGATGGCGTCGAGGAGGGCCTGGAGGTTGGTGCCGGAGCCGGAGACCAGCACGACCAGGCGGGAGGGGGCCATGAGAGGGAGCCCTTTCTCGGGCAGGGCGCACCCCCGGCCTGAGCTGGGGGCACACGGTTCGACTTGTACGGTCGTACGAAACCTCGGGTCGCCTGAATAGGCGGACCATACGAAGCCACCGACCGCCTGCAACGATACCGGCACGCGGGACGGCCCCCGAGGGACGGGGGAGCGGGTGGGCGGTAGCGTCTGGCGTACACGCCGCAATCAGGCCTCCGACGTCCCAGTGACGTCCATGACACAGGGGATGAAACACACCCGATGCCGGACCGCCGCCAGCCCGACCCCTCCACCGACGACAACCCCTTCGCGGCGCCCCCGGAAGGCCGGCCCGACCAGCCGTGGGAACCGCGCGCGGGCGGCGACGGCGACTCGGGGGGCGGCTCCGGTCAGGGACCGGGCGGGACCCCCGGATCCGGACCGGCCCGCTGGGACCCGACGGACCCGATCCAGCGGCGGGCGCGGTACGCGCTGCTGGCCGGCATGTGGGGGTTCTTCTTCGGGGTGTTCGGGATTCCCTCGGTGGGGCTGCTGCTGGGCGTCCTGGCCCTGTACTGGGGCATCAGCGCGCTCCGGGGCGTCCCGGTGAAGCCCGCCCCGGCCGACGGT
Source organism: Streptomyces sp. NPDC006544 (assembly GCF_040611715.1). Lineage (NCBI taxonomy): Bacteria > Bacillati > Actinomycetota > Actinomycetes > Kitasatosporales > Streptomycetaceae > Streptomyces > Streptomyces sp. NPDC006544. The sequence continues at coordinate 2,990 of NZ_JBEXOV010000200.1, forward strand.
TCCACCGGGTCCGGCGGACCGGACGGACCCGGGGACGGGACCGGCGCGGCCGCGGCAGCGGTCAGGGCGATGGCCAGCAGGTCCCAGTTGATGGTCGCGGTCAGCGCGAAGGCGGGCGCGAGGGC
>NZ_JBEXOV010000201.1:0-3097 GCF_040611715.1 Streptomyces sp. NPDC006544
AGTTCGACATCACGAACGACGGGTGGCCGGTCGCGTTGCCCAGGTTCAGCAGGCGGCCCTCGGACAGGACGATGAGGACCTTGCCGTCGGGGAACGTCCACGTGTGGACCTGCGGCTTGACCTCGTCCTTGACGATGCCCTCGATCTTCGCGAGGCCGTCCATGTCGATCTCGTTGTCGAAGTGGCCGATGTTCCCGACGATCGCCTGGTGCTTCATCCTGGCCATGTCCGAGGCCATGATGATGTCCTTGTTGCCGGTCGTCGTGATGAAGATGTCGGCCGTCTCCACGACGTCGTCGAGCGTGGCGACCTGGTAGCCGTCCATGGCCGCCTGGAGCGCGCAGATCGGGTCGATCTCCGTGACGATGACGCGCGCGCCCTGGCCGCGCAGGGACTCAGCGGACCCCTTGCCGACGTCGCCGTAGCCGAAGACGACCGCGACCTTGCCGCCGATGAGGACGTCGGTGGCACGGTTGATGCCGTCGACGAGGGAGTGGCGGCAGCCGTACTTGTTGTCGAACTTCGACTTCGTCACGGCGTCGTTCACGTTGATCGCCGGGAACAGCAGCGCACCGGACTGCTGCATCTCGTACAGGCGGTGGACGCCCGTCGTGGTCTCCTCGCTGACGCCGCGGATCTCCGCGGCCATGGCGCCCCACTTGAGGGTCGTGCGGTGCAGCAGCTCCAGGACCACGCGCATCTCGTGGTTCTCGGCGGTCGACGGGTCGGGGACCTGGCCGGCCTTCTCGTACTCGACGCCCTTGTGGACCAGCAGGGTGGCGTCGCCGCCGTCGTCCAGGATCATGTTGGGTCCGGCGGCGTCCGGCCAGGTCAGCGCCTGCTCGGTGCACCACCAGTACTCCTCCAGCGTCTCGCCCTTCCAGGCGAAGACCGGGATCCCGGCGGCGGCGATGGCGGCGGCCGCGTGGTCCTGGGTGGAGAAGATGTTGCAGGAGACCCAGCGGACCTGGGCGCCGAGGGCGACGAGGGTCTCGATCAGCACGGCGGTCTGCACCGTCATGTGCAGGGAACCGGTGATCCGCGCGCCGGCCAGCGGCTGGGCGGCCGCGTACTCCCGGCGGATCGACATCAGGCCGGGCATCTCGTGCTCGGCGAGAGTGATCTCCTTGCGCCCGAAGGCCGCGAGGGAAAGGTCGGCGACCTTGAAATCGGAGAACCGCTCAGCGGACATGCCAACTCCTGCTCTGTGTCTGACGATGGATATCGAGGCTCGCCGTGGAACGGTTGAGCGTGATGTAGTGCAGCCCGGGGGCGCCCTCCGCCAGCAGCCGCTCGGCCATGGCCGCGGCGTACTCGACCCCGATCCGGTGTGACGCGGCCGGATCGTCGCGGGCGGCTTCGAGCCGGTGCGCGAGGTCCTCGGGGAAGGCGGCGTTGCTGAGCTCCGCGAACCGGCGGATCTGGCGGACGTCGGTGGCGGGCATGATCTCCGGGATCACCGGGGTGTCGCAGCCGGCGGCCGCGACCCGGTCCCGGAACCTCAGGTAGTCCTCGACGTCGAAGAACATCTGCGTGACCGCGTAGTCGGCGCCGGCCCGGCACTTCTCGACGAAGTGGCGGATCTCCTCGTCCCAGCCCGCCGACCGGGGATGGAGCTCGGGGAACGCCGCCACGCCCACGCTGAAGTCACCCAGCTCACGGATGAGGGAGACCAGCTCGTGGGCGTACCGCAGCCCCTGCGGGTGCGGCTCCCACGGGCCGCGCGGATCACCCGGCGGGTCCCCGCGCAGGGCGAGGACGTCGCGGACGCCCGCGTCGGCGTACTGGCCGATGATCTGGCGCAGTTCGGCGACGGAGTGCCCGACGGCGGTCAGGTGGGCGACCGGGCGCAGCGTGGTCTCCGTGGCGATCCGCTTGGTGATCTCGACCGTACGGTCGCGCGAGGATCCGCCGGCCCCGTACGTGACGGAGACGAAGGTCGGGTTGAGGGACTCCACCCGGCGCAGGGCTTCCCACAGGGTGCGTTCCCCGGCGGCCGTCTTGGGCGGGAAGAACTCGAAGGAGAACGACCGGTCGCCCCGCAGGAAGGTGTCGCGCAGCGTGCTCATCGTCGGCCTCCGGCGTTGAAGTAGCTGGCTTCGGGGTGGTGCACGACGATGGCGTCGGTGGACTGCTCCGGGTGGAGCTGGAACTCCTCGGAGAGGTGGACGCCGATCCGCTCGGGCCGCAGCAGCTCGGCGATCTTGGCGCGGTCCTCCAGGTCGGGGCAGGCCGGGTACCCGAAGGAGTAGCGGCAGCCCTGGTACTCGGTGCGCAGCATCCCGTCGAGCGAGTGCGGGTCCTGCCCCGCGATGCCCAGCTCCGCGCGCACCCGGGCGTGCCAGTACTCGGCCAGGGCCTCGGCGAGCTGGACGGACAGGCCGTGCAGTTCGAGGTAGTCGCGGTAGGAGTCGGAGGCGAAGAGCTTGGCCGTGGCCTCGCCGATCTTCGAGCCGACGGTGACGACCTGGAGGCCGATCACGTCGGTCTCGCCGGACTCCTCGGGCTTGAAGAAGTCCGAGAGGCACAGGAACCTTCCGCGCGGCTGCCGGGGGAAGGAGAAGCGGGTCAGCTCGGCGCCCGTGTCGTCGAGCAGGATCAGGTCGTCGCCCTTGGAGACGCAACGGTAGTAGCCGTGGACCACGGCGGCTTCGAGGAGGTTCTCCGTCTGGAGCTTGTCGAGGAGGCCGCGCAGGCGGGGCCGGCCCTCGGACTCCACCAGCTCCTCGTACGAGGGCCCGCCGCGGGCCTGCTTCAGCCCCCACTGGCCCTTGAACAGCGCGTCCTCGTCCAGCCAGGACGCGTACTCCTTGAGGCCGATCCCCTTGACCACCCGGCTGCCCCAGAACGGGGGAGCGGGGACGGCGTTGTCGGAGGCGACGTCGGAGCGGGCCGGGACCTCGGGCTCGGGCTCCAGGACCGCGGTGGCGGCCGCGGACTTCACGCGGCGCTGCTTGAGCTCGGGGAGGCCGGCTCCGGGGACCCCGCGCTTGATCCCCATCAGGGCGTCCATGAGGCGCAGGCCTTCGAAGGCGTCGCGGGCGTAGCGGACTTCGCCCTCGTAGATCTCGTGGAGGTCCTGTTCGACGTAGGCGCG
>NZ_JBEXOV010000202.1:0-3085 GCF_040611715.1 Streptomyces sp. NPDC006544
TAAGGGCCGGGATCCTCAAGAGGATCCCGGCCCTTCCGGTCAGTAGCGGGGACAGGATTTGAACCTGCGACCTCTGGGTTATGAGCCCAGCGAGCTACCGAGCTGCTCCACCCCGCGTCGGTAAACCCCACTGTACGGCACCCGCGGGCCGGTGCGTCGCCATTTCTCCAGCTCAGGCCTCCGCGGTCCACGGGGGTGGCGGGGCTCCATCCGTTCTTTAGGCCGCAGCCCCTATGGTGATCACAGCAGCTGGTTCGCCCCCGCCCTCCAGGCGGGACGCGTCGCAAGAGGGAACCCGGTGGGAATCCGGGACTGCCCCGCAGCGGTGAGCGGGAACGACCGCCGTCATACGCACTGGGCCCGTACGGGTCTGGGAAGCGACGGCCAGTAGGTGTCTGCCCGAAGGGGCGGCGCGCCCGCAAGTCCGAAGACCTGCCCGTTGCCCGTGCACGCGCCGTCGTGCGCGGACGTTCCGGTGACCTCGTGGGCGGGTCGGTGGACCATCAGACGGTCGTGTCCGTGCCCGGCGCGCGACGTACCGTCCGGTCAGCCATCCCTTCGCCCCCGCGCCCCGCGTCCCGTCACCGGGATCCATGGAGACGTGCTCGCGAAGGAGAGTTCCGTGACGATCGAGTCCACCCCCGAGGCCGTAGAGGCCACCGTGTACGGCTACCCCCGCCAGGGTCGGAACCGGGAACTGAAGAAGGCGATCGAGGGCTACTGGAAGGGCCGGGTCAGCGCCGGATCCCTCCACGAGACCGCGGCCGGCCTGCGCCGGACGAACTGGCGGCAGCTGGCCGAGGCCGGCATCACCGAAGTGCCCACCGGCGACTTCTCGTACTACGACCACGTCCTCGACACCAGCGTCATGGTCGGCGCGGTCCCCGCCCGCCACCGCGCCGCCGCGGGCGTCGACGCCCTGGACGGCTATTTCGCGATGGCCCGCGGCACGCAGGACGTGGCCCCGCTGGAAATGACCAAGTGGTTCGACACCAACTACCACTACCTGGTGCCGGAACTCGGCCCCGACACCGTCTTCACCGCCGACTCCACCAAGCAGGTCGCCGAACTGAAGGAAGCCCTGGCGCTCGGCGTCAAGGCACGCCCCGTGCTCGTCGGACCGATCACCTACCTCCTGCTGGCCAAGCCCGCCCCCGGCGTGGCCGAGGACTTCCAGCCGCTCACCCTGCTCGACCGGCTGCTGCCCGTCTACGCCGAGGTCCTCGCCGACCTGCGGGCCGCCGGAGCCGAATGGGTCCAGCTCGACGAGCCCGCCCTGGTCGCGGACCGCACCCCGGCCGACCTGGGCGCCGCCGCCCGCGCCTACCGCGACCTGGGCGCCCGCGCCGCACGCCCCAAGCTGCTCGTCGCGTCCTATTTCGACCGGCTCGGCGAGGCCCTGCCGGTGCTGGTCAAGGCTCCCGTCGAAGGACTCGCCCTGGACTTCACCGACCGGGCCGCCGCCAACCTCGCCGACCTCGCCGCCGTCGGGGGACTCCCGGGCAAGCGGCTGGTCGCGGGCGTGGTCAACGGCCGCAACATCTGGATCAACGACTACGAGAAGTCCCTCGCGACCCTCGGCACCCTCCTGGGCCTCGCCGGCCGGGTCGACGTGGCCGCCTCCTGCTCCCTCCTGCACGTCCCGCTCGACGCGGCCGCCGAGCGCGACACCGATCCGCAGATCCGCCGCTGGCTGGCCTTCGCCCGGCAGAAGACCGCCGAGATCACCACGCTGGCCCGCGGCCTCTCCCGGGGCACCGGCGCCATCGCCGGCGAACTCGCGGCCAACCGTGCCGACCTCGCCTCCCGAACCCACTCCGCGATCACCCGCGACCCCGCCGTACGCGCCCGGACCGCGGCCGTCACCGACACCGACGGCCGTCGCTCCGAGCCCTACGAGCGGCGCGCGGCCGCGCAGCGGGCCCACCTCGGCCTGCCCCTGCTGCCCACGACGACCATCGGCTCCTTCCCGCAGACCACCGAACTGCGCACCGCACGCGCGGACCTGCGCGCGGGACGGCTCGACGAGGCCGGCTACGAGAGCCGTATCGAGGCCGAGATCCGCGAGGTGATCGCCTTCCAGGAGAAGACCGGCATGGACGTCCTCGTGCACGGTGAGCCCGAACGCAACGACATGGTGCAGTACTTCGCCGAGCGGCTCACCGGCTACCTCGCCACGCAGCACGGCTGGGTCCAGTCCTACGGGACCCGCTACGTCCGGCCGCCGGTCCTGGCCGGGGACGTATCCCGCCCCGATCCGATGACCGTGCGCTGGACGGCGTACGCCCAGGCGCAGACGACGAAGCCGGTCAAGGGGATGCTCACCGGCCCGGTGACCATGCTCGCCTGGTCGTTCGTCCGCGACGACCAGCCCCTCGGCGAGACCGCCCGCCAGGTCGCGCTCGCCCTGCGCGACGAGGTCGTCGACCTGGAGGCGGCGGGGACCTCCGTCATCCAGGTCGACGAACCCGCCCTGCGGGAAACGCTGCCGCTGCGGGCGGCCGACCACGCCGGATACCTCGACTGGGCAACGGAGTCCTTCCGTCTCAGCACCTGCGGGGTACGGCCGGAGACCCAGATCCACACCCACATGTGCTACGCCGAGTTCGGCGACATCGTCGAGGCCATCGAGGCCCTCGACACCGACGTGATCAGCCTGGAGGCGGCCCGCTCGCACATGCGGGTGGCCGACGAACTCGCCGGCGCCCGCTACCCCCGCGAGGTCGGTCCCGGCGTCTGGGACATCCACTCCCCGCGCGTCCCGTCCGCCGCGGAGGCCGCGGCCCTGCTGCGCAAGGGGCTGGAGGCCATCCCGGCCGGGCGCCTGTGGGTCAACCCGGACTGCGGCCTGAAGACCCGCGGCTGGACCGAGACGAAGGCCTCGCTGGAGCACCTGGTCGAGGCGGCGCACCAGGTCCGTTCGGAGGTCACGACGGCCTGACGGGTGGTCCGCCAGGGCCCGGAGAGGGCAGGACGGGCGGTGGCAGGCGCCGCCGCCCGTCGTGGCCGGGTTCAGAACCAGGTGAGGGTGAGGGGGAAGGTGGTGGTTGCGGTGGCCGGGGTGGTGTCGGTGGCGGTGGCGGTG
>NZ_JBEXOV010000203.1:0-2627 GCF_040611715.1 Streptomyces sp. NPDC006544
TGGACGAGGCCGTCAGCGCTACCGACTGACGGCCCTCGCGGCGAAACGGCCGATGAGGAGCGGGGGGCACCGGGCCACAGGCGGTCCGGGCCCCTTCCCACGGCCATGTGTCCCACATCGCCGCACACGGTTTCCGTCTGTTCCTCTGAAGATCGAAGCAATTCCGTATGGGGCGCATGTGGCGGGGCAGCCGCACGGTGTCGTGCATGGTCGCGGCCCGCCTCGAAGGGCCGGGGCCGCATTCGATCGCGGAGGTATGAGGTGTCCCCAACGGTTCTGACCTCGGATACGCTGCCCGGCGGACTGATCGCCCTCCCAGGTGTCTATCAGCCGCAGGCCGATACCCGCTTCCTGGCCGAGGCGCTGGCCCGCGAGGACATCGGCGCCGGGACGGACGCGCTGGAGATCGGTACGGGCACCGGCGCACTGGCCCTGCACGCCGCGAGCAGGGGTGCCCGGGTCACGGCGGTCGACGTCTCGTGGCCCGCCGTCACCACGGCGCGACTGAACGCCCTGCGCCGGCGCCTGCCCCTGCGGGTCCTGCACGGCGACTACGCGGCACGTACCGCCGGGCGCCGTTTCGACCTGGTCGTCGCCAACCCGCCGTACGTCCCGGCCGCCGCCGACCGGCTGCCCTCGCGCGGGCCGGAGCGGGCCTGGGACGCGGGCCTCGACGGGCGCCGTGTCATCGACCGGATCTGCGCGAGCGCCCGGCCCCTGCTGCGGTCCGGCGGAGTCCTGCTCATGGTGCATTCGGCGATGTGCGGGCCCGAGAAGACCGTAGAACGGCTGACAGGCGCGGGACTGGCCGCCGGGATCACGGCGCGGACCTCCGTGCCGTGGGGCCCGGTCCTGCGCTCACGGCGGGCCTGGCTGGAGCGGCAGGGCCTGGCGGCCGAGGCCGAGGAGTGGGAAGAGTTGGTGATCGTCCGTGCCCAGGCCCTCTGACAGTGCCCCCGACCCGGCCTCCGCGCGGGCGGGCGCCCGCCGGGTGTCCGTGGAACCGCGAGGACCGGTGCTGGTCGAAGGACCGGTGGAGATCGTCCTGGACGACGGGACGCTCGCCCGGTCCGACCGCTTCATGGTCGCGGTGTGCACCTGCCGCCGCAGCCGTACGTACCCCTGGTGCGACACCAGCCACCGCCGCCGCGAGCGCGCCGAACAGCCACCCGAGGACAGGAACCAGCGATGACCCCTCCCCGTCCGAGCCCGAGCCCGGGTACGGTCGCGCCGGCCGCCGGGCCCTGCCTGGTCGAAGGCCGGGGCGAACTGTCACACGCCGTGACACGGTCCCTGCGGTCCGGCAGTTCGCCGGTGTACGCCGCGGGGTCCGTACTGAAGGCGGACCCGTGGGGGGAGGACCTCCAGCTCGCCCTGTACCTGCTGTACGAGCTGCACTACCGGGGCTTCGACGGCGTGGACGACGAACGGGAATGGGACCCGGAGCTGCTGCGACTGCGCCAGGCCATGGAAACCCGTTTCCTCCACGCCCTGCGCACCGAACTGGCCGACGCCCCCCGATCGGTCGAGGAGGCCTTCGCGCCGCTCCTCGTCGAGCCCGTGGACCTCTCCGGCAGCCTCAGCCACCACCTCGAAACCGAGGGCGAACTGTGGCAGTTGCGCGAGTACGCGGCCCTGCGTTCGCTCTACCACCTCAAGGAGGCGGACCCGCACGCCTGGGTCATCCCCCGGCTCAGCGGACGGGCCAAGGCCGCGATGGTCGCCATCGAGTACGACGAGTTCGGCGCCGGCCGCGCCGACCGCATCCACGCACGGCTCTTCGCGGACCTCATGGCCGACCTGGAGCTGGACCCCGCGTACGGCCGCTACCTGGACCGTGCGCCGGCGCCCCTCCTCGCGACCGTGAACCTCATGTCCCTCTTCGGGCTCCACCGGGCCCTGCGCGGCGCTCTCGTCGGCCATTTCGCGTGCGTCGAGGTCACCTCGTCGCCCGGGTCCAGGCGCCTTGCCAAGGCGCTGCGGCGCTGCGGCGCGGGGCCCGCCGCCCAACTCTTCTACACCGAGCACGTGGAGGCGGACGCCGTCCACGAACAGGTCGTCCGCCACGAGGTCATCGGCGGCCTCCTGGCCGACGAGCCCGCCCTCGAGGCGGACATCGCGTTCGGTTGCGCGGCGACCGTCCTGCTGGAGGACCGTCTCGCGGCCCACCTCCGCGCGGCCTGGGACCAGGGGCGCAGTGCGCTCCGCCCGCCCTGTTCGCCGGCGTGGCGGTAGCCGCGCAGGATCGGAACGCCGCCCCAGATAAAGACGGCGTCAGAGGGTAGACGCGATCCAAGCACCACGGCGGATCCCACCGGGCCGCCGCCTTCCCTACACGAGAACGAGGACATCATGCTCTTCGCCGGGCTCATTCTTCTGCTCATCGGCTTTCTGACCGGAATCTCCATCCTGTGGACCATCGGGATCATCCTGCTCGTGGTGGGCGCGGTGCTGTGGATCATGGGCTCGGTCGGGCACGCGGTCGGCGGCCGACGCCACTATTGGTAAGCGCGGGGGCCGCGACGAACGGGTACGCGGCCGGCACCTGGGTGGACATCGCGATCGGCGCGATCAACACGTGGACCAAGAGCGAGGAGGAGGAGACCACCGACGTCACCACCTTCGGC
>NZ_JBEXOV010000204.1:0-2589 GCF_040611715.1 Streptomyces sp. NPDC006544
TACCGGGCGCAGCGGCTCCGCGTGACGGTCCGGGTCCGCCTCGACACCGGATTCATCCTCGACGAAGCCCGCGAGGACGTCTTCACATGTCGACCGGCTCGGCCCCGCCGTCCGGGGCCGGCTGGTTGCCGCCGTTGTTGCCGGTGCCCGACCCGGTGCCCGTGCCGGAGCCGCTGCCGCTGCCGGTACCCGAACCGCCGCCCGTGGCCGCTCCGTGGACCGACGTGTGCTTCACGACCATGTCCGATTCGACCGGGTGCGCGGAACCGTTGCTGTCCCCGTAAAGGATGGCGAGGATCGGGCTGTCCGGGGTGTCGGCCGCGGCCCGGACCCGGAGCTGTATGTCGAACTTCGCGTTCTTGCCGACGGCCCAGTGGAAGATCGCCCCGGGCTCCTGGCCGAGGGGGTCCTTCGCGAGGGGGACCCACGCCGTGCCGTTCCAGGCCTCGATGTCGAAGTGCTTGGCCTTCAGCACGTTCTTGCCGTCGGGGAACAGGAAGAACACGAAGGTGTACTTGTCGATCGCCTCCTTGCCGGAGTTGTCGACGTGCAGGGCGAGCTGCTGCCAGTCGCCGCCTGCCGTGAAACCGGCCTGGGGCAGACCGTCGAGCCCGAGCTTCGGACCCTGGCGCTCCGCCTGCTGGTCGGCGGCCGTGAGGGTCGTGCCGTGCTTGGCGCGCGGCGCGCTGCCGCCCTCGGCCGTCGTGTCCAGGGACAGGCGCGTGGCCGGAGCGTCCTTGGCGAACTTCATCCGCAGCTTCAGGTCGAAGACCTCGTTCTGCTCGATGTCGACCTCGGCGAGCGAGAAGCTCCAGGCCTCCTCCGAGCCGTACGCGTCGACCTTGTGCCAGCCCCAGGTCCCGGCCGCGTCCGGTGCGTACACCTCCAGCTGGGCGTCGCCGTCCTCGAAGCCCAGGGTGTCGAGCGTCCACAAGACCATTTCGAGGCTGTAGTCGTCGACGGCCCGGCGGCCCGTGTTGTCCACGTGGAGGGAGAACGCGCTCCAGTCGGCCCCGGCCGTGAAGCCCTTCGCCGGCAGGCCGTCGAGGGACAGCTGGGGCGCCCCGGCCGTGGTGCCGTCGCCGTCGCCGGTCTGCGCGTGCGTGACCTTCGACGCGAACGAGGCCGCCTTGGAGTCGGCGTCGCGGTGGTCCGTACCGGTGACGGCGACGGTGATGTCCGCCGCGGGCGCCTCGGCCTTGGCGCGCATCCGCATCTTGACGTCGGTGACCGAGTCCGCGCCGTAGGTGAGACCGGGCGTGGCGTCGTACACCGGGGCGTCGGGGCCGGGCAGTGCCGCCCGGGCCGCCTGGTGCCAGGCACCGGCGTAGAACACCTCGACGTCGAAGTACGAGGAGCGCAGGCGGCTTCCCGTCACGCTGAGTTCGAGGGAGTAGCCGGCGACCGACGGGCCTGCGGTGTTGTCCACCTTGACCGTGAACTCGCTCCAGTCCGAGCCGGCGGCGAAGCCGGACTTGGGCGCGTTCGCGAACGAGAGCGTGGGCGCCCAGGGGCTCTCCTGGCCGGTACCGGCCCGCGTCTGGGCCGTGTCGTCGTTCGGCGCCGCGTCCGGGGCGGTCACCGCCGGGTTCTTGACCTCGTCGGCCATCGCCGGTGTGACCATCAGAACCGTCGGGCCGACCACGGCGGCCACCGCCACGACGGCAATGCGCTTGAGCTTCACTGAATTCCCCTCCATGCGGCCGTGCCGCGTGCGATCACACGCGCAGCCGCCCCCCAATATCATTTTGAACCTGCTCAGGTTAACGGGGTGTGATCGCGGGGCACGACCCGGGAGGTCACGAACGGACACCGATCGCACGGGTGTGGTGGCCGGCCCTCCCGCTCCGGGGCTCGCCTCGGCCCACCCCGCCTCCCTCACGCCCCGTACTGCTGGGGCGCGCGCGGACGGTCCGTCTCCGCCTCCGACTCCGACGGCGGGGCGGGGGCGGGGGCGGGCGACGCGGGCATCGTGTCCAGGCGGCGGAGGGCGGTGCGGCGCTGGACGGTCGACAGGGCCGCGATCGCCACGCCGAGGGTGAGCCAGCCCGCGGGGCCGGCCGTCATCACCAGGCCCGTGAGGAGGAGCGGGCCGGCGGACTTCTGGACGGATTGGGCCATTCCCGCCACGCCCAGGTAGGACGCCCTCGCCTCGGCGGGGGCGAGGGAGAGTGCGAGTTCCCAGGAGCTCACCGAGCGCATCAGCTCCGCCGCAGTGGCCAGTACCGCCGCGGCGAGGAGCACGACCGACGCGGACCAGGCCCCGGCGCCCGCGGTGACGGCCAGGAGGACGCAGCACGCCAGCATCGTCAGCCCGTACAGGACGACCGCCGCCACGGCCTGGCGGGGCTCCTCGACCTTCGCCGAGACGCGCAGCTGGAGCACGACGACGAGCACGGTGTTGATCACGAGGAAGGCCGGGACCAGGGCGTGCGGCGCGTCGGTGTGGTCCACCAGCCACAGCGGCAGGCCGATGCCCAGGATCGAGTCGTCCAGGTTCATCGGTATGTCCAGGAGCACGAAGCGCAGGTAGCCGCGGTCCCGCCAGGGGCTCGGCGTGCCCGGCCGGGCCGCCGGGGCCGCCGCGGC
>NZ_JBEXOV010000205.1:0-2413 GCF_040611715.1 Streptomyces sp. NPDC006544
ATGGAGGACTGGCGTCCGGTGCTGGAACTGGTCGCGGCGGGAGCGTACGACCGAACGGGGTAACGCGGCGCGGTCTTAAAAAAATAAAAAAGCCACCAACTTATTGTCAGCAACTTTTTTATTTTAAAACTTAAATCAAATCATCAATCGGCACAGATTGGTATTTCGTGGTTAAGCCGTAGTCCCCACTCTGTTTGCACCGCTTCGTTTTTTTATGTGGCATAGATGCGTCAACCACTCATCAAGAAATTAGACTTCTCTATGGAACAATTTAACCGCATGCTCTGCGTGTCAGTTTTCTTTAAACTCATTATAGCATAAAGTCTCCCTGTTCGCTTTTGTCGCTCCGCTTGTCCACCTCAATTGAAAAAATCGGACGTTCTGCCTTTAGGAAAAATCCCTTGCGGTCGTGGTTACTTTGATTTTTTTGATAGAGTTAAGTATTTATCTCTTCCGTCAAATGGAAAGATAGCACGTATGGAAGACTCAAACACACCTTTAGCGATTACTTCTAGTTCTTCCAAGTCATCTTGAATTGGAGCTATACTATAAAAGTGGACAGAAAATTGTGTGTTATAATCTGTCTATTAAGACACAAAAATGAAAGGTGGAAAGGTTATAATAAACTAGACACAAAGTTAAGAGAAATCGTGGAAAGGTTTATTATGGCAAGAAGAAAATTCGATAAACAATTTAAAAATTCTGCAGTAAAACTCATTCTTGAAGAGGGTTACTCTGTTAAAGAAGTCAGCCAAGAGCTTGAGGTTCATGCCAATAGTCTTTATCGCTGGGTTCAAGAAGTTGAAGAATATGGAGAAAGTGCTTTTCCAGGCAATGGGACAGCCCTAGCTGATGCCCAACATAAGATTAAATTGTTAGAGAAAGAAAATCGTTATCTTCAGGAGGAACTTGAACTTCTAAAAAAGTTCCGGGTCTTCTTGAAGCGAAGCAAGTAAAACGTTTTGAATTTCTCTTGAAACATCATGGGAAGATAAAAATTAAGCATGCAGTAAAAGTTCTTAAGGTTTCTCGCTCAGGTTTCTATGAATACATGCATCGTCGTCCTTCAAAACAACAAGTGGAGAGAGAAATTCTCTCAGAGAAGATAAAAGCTGTCTTTCATGAGCATAAGGGACGCTATGGTGCGGTTAGAATTACCAAGGTACTTCATAATACTGGTATTATGACCAACACGAAACGTGTTGGGAAACTGATGCACTTGATGGGACTTTATGCCAAGGGAAGTCGTTATAAATATAAACATTACAACAGAAAAGGAGCTTCGCTTTCAAGACCCAATTTAATTAATCAGATCTTTAAAGCAACAGCTCCTAATAAAGTATGGCTGGGAGACATGACCTATATCCCTACCAAAGAAGGCACCTTATACTTAGCCGTGAATATCGACGTTTTTTCACGTAAGATTGTAGGCTGGTCAATGTCTTCACGGATGCAAGATAAACTGGTGAGGGATTGCTTCTTACAAGCTTGTGGGAAAGAACATCCTCAGCCTGGCTTGATTGTCCATACTGATCAAGGGAGTCAATATACAAGCTCTCGTTATCAATCTACTCTTCGTCAAGTCGGTGCTCAATCTAGCATGAGTCGTAAAGGAAATCCATATGACAATGCAATGATGGAGTCTTTTTATAAGACGCTAAAGAGGGAGCTTATTAATGATGCTCATTTTGAGACAAGAGCTGAGGCTACTCAAGAAATATTTAAATACATTGAGACCTATTACAATACAAAAAGGATGCATTCAGGTCTTGATTACAAGTCTCCAAAAGACTTTGAAAAATATAATTCTTAAATTCTCTTAACTCCGTGTCTAGTTTTTCGTTGACTTTCCAAAAATATAGCTCATTTTGTGTCTAAATATTTGACATTAGTCCACTTTAATTGTCTTTAACTTTTCACTCATCATAAGTCCTGCCTTTTAACCGTAGGTAGATATTGCTCGATTGCTTTCTTCAAATACTTAGCGATATTGTGCTTAGAATATTCTTCACGCTTGCTAGATACATAAGACAAGTGGTCTTTGACTCCATTAAGCCCTCTCAATTCTTTCAGTTCGTCATAGAGAGGGTACACATTTTTCTGTAAGCCTGCCATTGTTGCCGTATCTGTCATTTCTAATGGTGACAAAAGAAAATTTTCAATCAATAGCTTGGTGTATTTGCTTTTCATTGCTTCAATAGCTAGCTTATCTTCGGTTTCCTCTTTGACTTTATTACCCTCTTGATATACTTTATCGTCTAACTTGTAGCTGTTATCGTCTGCCATGCGTTTTTTCTCGATATGAAAGACAATAGAGTCAATACTCCGCCCTTTTTTGACTTTCTCATAGGACACGTTAAAAGAAGTGTGAGCGTTGATTTCTGCTAAAGGTTTTTCTAGTATCCATTCTGTG
>NZ_JBEXOV010000206.1:0-2322 GCF_040611715.1 Streptomyces sp. NPDC006544
CGAGCTGGTCGCGCGGGCGCAGGCCGCCCTCGACCGGGACCTCGACCAGCTCACCGCCGAGGCCGAGGTGGTCGAGCCCGCGCTGCCGGCCTCGTACGCCCGCTGGGACAACCCGGTCTGGCACGACGCCCGGTCCGCCGCCCCGCCCGCCGAGAGCCCGCTGGCCCTGCGCCTCGGCGACCTGCACCTGCCCGAACGGCCCGGCCTGCGCATCCCCATGCTGGTCCGGGTCCCGCTGGAGCGCGGGCTGTGGATCGACAACGGCCGCACCGGCTCCGAGGCCGCCATGGCCATGGACACCGACCGGCTGCGCCGGGCCGCCATGGACATGGCCGTCGCGCACGCCGCGCGGCTGCTCGCCGCCCATCCCGCCGACCGGTTCGCCGTCCACGTCATCGACGCGGCCGGCGCCGGAGCCGCCGCGCTGGCCCCGCTGGTCCGCGCCGGGGTGCTGGCCGGGCCGCCCGCCGCCGGAGCCGCGGGGGTCACCGAGACCCTGGAGCGGCTGACCCGGCGCGTGGACCTCGTACAGATGGCGGTCCGGGCCGGGGCTCCGGAAGACCTGCCGCCCGATGTGGACACGGCCGATCAGCTGCTGATCGTGCACGACTTCCCGCACGGGTTCGACGACCGGGCCGTCACCCGTCTGCGCTACCTGGCCGACGAGGGTCCGGCGGTCGGGGTCCACCTGCTGATGGTCGCGGACCGTGACGAGGCCTCGGCCTACGGGCCGCTGCTGGATCCGCTGTGGCGCTCGCTGATGCGGCTGTCTCCCGTGCCGGACAACCACCTCGCCGACCCCTGGGTGCACCACGCGTGGACCTTCGAACCGGACCTGCCCCCGCAGGGCAGCCGGGTCCTGGACCAGGCGCTGGAGCGGGTGGCGACGGCCAGGCGCGCGGCCGGCTAGCGGTCGGCGGCGGTCGCCAGGCCGGTCGCCGGATGACCGGCCGCTGACCAGTTCTTGGCTTTCCCTTTACCTTCCCCGGGTGGCGCGGGTACGCTGGTGAGTGCGGAGGGGAGTATTCCTGCTTTCCTGTACGGCGTGCCCGTCAATACGGACTGCGATCGGTCCCGGGGCGCCGGCCCGCGGCCTCCCGGCCGTCAGGGTGGAAGAGACCTCCGGCAGCGATGACGCTGACACAGTGCTGAGCCATCTGCCGGAGGCATGTAAGCCGTGGACGTTTCCCTGACCCTCTGGGTGCTGACCATTCTTGGTCTGGGCATCCTCATCGGCGCCGATTTCTTCATCGGCCGCAAACCCCATGACGTTTCCATGAAGGAAGCCGGCATCTGGACGGTCGTCTGGATCGCCCTCGCCGCCCTCTTCGGCCTCGGCCTGCTGTTCTTCGGGCACGGCCAGGCCTCCCAGGAGTTCTTCGCCGGTTTCATCACCGAGAAGTCCCTGAGCGTGGACAACCTCTTCGTCTTCGTCCTGATCATGGCGAAGTTCGCGGTCCCCTCGCAGCTCCAGCAGCGCGTCCTGCTGGTGGGCGTCCTGATCGCCCTCGTCCTGCGCGCGATCTTCATCGCCGCGGGCGCCACGATCATCGCCAACTTCTCGTGGGTCTTCTACCTCTTCGGCGCGTTCCTCATCTACACCGCGTGGAAGCTGATCCAGGAAGCCCGCAAGGACGAGCAGGACGACGAGTTCGAGGAGAACCGCCTGCTCAAGTCGATCGAGAAGAAGTTCGGCGTCGCCGACCGTTACCACGGCACGAAGCTCTTCATCCGGGAGAACGGCAAGCGCGTCCTGACTCCGCTGATGATCGTCATGCTCGCCATCGGCACCACCGACGTGCTGTTCGCCCTGGACTCGATCCCCGCGATCTTCGGCCTCACCCAGGACCCGTACATCGTCTTCACCGCCAACGCCTTCGCCCTGATGGGCCTGCGCCAGCTGTACTTCCTCATCGGCGGCCTGCTCCAGAAGCTGGTCCACCTCAGCTACGGCCTCTCCGTCATCCTCGGCTTCATCGGCATCAAGCTCGTGCTGCACGCCCTGCACGAATCGGGTCTGCACGTACCGCAGATCTCCATCCCGGTCTCCCTGGGCGTCATCTGCGGAGTCCTCGTGATCACCACGATCACCAGCCTGATCGCCTCGAAGAAGCAGGCGGCGGCCAAGGCCGCCGCCGAACCGGAAAGCATCGACGCGGCGCCGTAACGGGCCGCCGGTCCGCGGGCCGGCCGGCCCGTCGGCCGGCCCGGACGCCGCGGGGCTAAGCGCAATGCTGGTGACTTAGGTGTCTCGGGCTCGTTGGTTGGGTTGTGGCGAGGGCGGGGCAGGTGAAGTCGTCTGCGGGCGAGCGGTTGTCGGAT
>NZ_JBEXOV010000207.1:0-2195 GCF_040611715.1 Streptomyces sp. NPDC006544
AAGACCCCAAGCCGTTCATCTGGACCAAGACAGCCGAGGAGATCCTGGACTCCCTCGCCCGCTTCTGCCGACGGATCTCTGGCGCAGGACACTAGTAGCTGCGCGATCGAGCAGCCCGGGTTGGGCAGCAGGTCCCGCGCGGCACGCAGCGCCTCCCGAACCCATCAACATTGATCATGTAGCGGACCTGCGATGTGCCTCCGAAGCCGTCGGCAAACGACTCCCGAACTTGTGTAGAAAGCCACTCGTCCGAGGCGGTTTCGGGGCAGGGCCGTGTCGCTTCTGCGCGGCCCCGGTATTGACCGGGCATGAGCACCATTCAGCGCTTGGCGGTGGCCGGGCCGGACGAGATCAGGTCCGCCTCCCAGGTCGACGTCCCCGACGCCACGGTGTCGGAGAAGGAGGTAGACGCGGCCGTCGCCCTCGCCGAGACCCTGTCGGGCACGGATATGAGCGAGCTGCGCGACGAGTACCGCGAGGCGCTGGAGAAGGTGATCCAGGCCAAGGCCGCGGGCGCCCGCCTCGAACCGGTCGAAGCGCCCGCGCCGGCCTCTGCTCAGGTCGTCGACCTCATGGCGGTGCTCGAGCGGTCCGTGAGCGAGCCCAAGGCCGCCCGCAGGGGCCCGGACGCCACGGTGCACGACCTCCCCGCGAAGAAGACCACGAAGAAGACGACGCGGCCAAGGAGCAGGCCAAGGAGCAGGCCGCGAAGAAGACTGCGAGCCGCAAGCCCCGCAGCGCCTGAAGGATCAGCCGCACTGGACAGTCGGGCTGGCTGATCGGCGTGCGAAGAGCGCCTGGGCGGTGGGCCTGATGGCGGCGAGGTGAGGCTCGTCGTTGTTCGAGGTCGATTATCTCCCTGCCGAACGCACGGAAATCTGTCGTGACCGGAGTAGACATTGGGCTGTGGCGTGGTTATGGTTTCTCTCGTAGCCCAGAGAGACAGCAGGCCGGGCAGGGACGAACTGCCTGGCAGTCGTACCCGCAGTACAGGTAGTTGCAGTGCAGCAGTGCGGTGTGGTCGTGGAGTGTCGAAGCCGGGCTTGTGCAGGATGGCGACGGGACTGGCGGCCGGACCGGGTGGCCCGCAGTGATCAGGGGCCGCCGTGAGCAGTACCGCGGTTAGCGCAGGTGGCAGTACCCGTAAGTGCAGTTCGCAGTACCAGCAGTTCAGGCAGTTCGCAGTACCAGTAGTTGCCAGCAGTGCCCGCGGTAGGCAGTACCCAGCAGTGAAGTCAGTGAGAGCAGTTCCTCGGTGAAGGCGTCGGCTGCGGGCGCGCCCACCGGGAGGTTCGGTAGTGGGGTTCTAAGCCAGAGTGGACGCAGGACAGGCGACGGGGCTGGCTGCCGGAACGTGGCGCTCGGTCAGGCCGCGCGAGCAGTACAAGCGGTTCGCAGTACAGCAGTAAGTGAGTGAAGTATCCGCAGTTCGCATCACCCAGCAGTACGCAGTACGGGTAGTACCAGCAGTACGCATTCCCCCGCATAAGTAGTTGATCACGAGGGATGAACGGAGGAGTGGCAGCATCATCAGGATCGCCCGGGCGGCATGTTGCGTCCGGGTACCGCAGGACATCGTTTGTGAGGTGGTCTCCGGTCAAGCAACCGCGATCCCCGCGCCTCGGGCAGCAGTCGGGCCAGGCACGCGGAAAGAAGTAGGCCGGCGCAGTTCCAGGGCCGGCAGATGGTGTAGTCAGTTCCTTCGGGGCCCTGGTGCCATAGGCACCAGGGCCCCTCCGCGTTCCAGAGAGAGGTGCGATGACAGTAGATAACTCGCTCGGCCGTCTCGAAGACGACGACTACCCCGCCTACACCATGGGTCGGGCCGCCGAAATACTCGGCACCACACAAGGCTTCCTCCGCGCCATCGGAGACGCCCACCTCATCACCCCGCTCCGCTCCGCCGGCGGCCATCGCCGCTACTCCCGCTACCAACTGCGCATTGCCACCCGGGCCCGGGAGCTCGTCGATCAGGGGACGCCGATCGAGGCGGCCTGCCGGATCGTGATCCTGGAAGACCAGCTTGAGGAAGCGCAGCGCCTTAACGACCAGTACCGCACCGCCGCGGCGGCTGCGAACGCCAAGGCCGCGGCCTAAGCCCAATGCTGGTGACTTAGGTGTCTCGGGCTCGTTGGTTGGGTTGTGGCGAGGGCGGGGCAGGTGAAGTCGTCTGCGGGCGAGCGGTTGTCGGATCG
>NZ_JBEXOV010000208.1:0-2176 GCF_040611715.1 Streptomyces sp. NPDC006544
GCTCGCCCCGCCCGGGCCCGCCCAGCCGGGGGGCCCGCCCCCCCCGCGGCGGCCGGCGCCGGGCCCCCCCCCCGCCGCCCCCCGGGGGGCCCGCCCCCGCGGCCCGGCCGGGGAGGCACAGGTCCGGTCGTGGCGGTCGTCCTGGTCGCCGTCCCGGTCGTCGTCCTAGTGGTCGTCGTCCCAGTCGTCGTCCTGGTGGCCGTGGTGCTCGTGGGCGGGCTTGAAGAGGACCGAGCGGGCGTTCAGGTTGTAGGCCCGCTCGCCCGGTCGCAGGGTCTCCTCGGACTGACCGCCACAGTGGCCGTCCCGGAAGATCACCGCCACGGACTCCGTGTCGTTCTTGACCGCGAAGGCCGGGTGGCGCTGGGCGTGGGTGAGCTGGTAGCAGGTGTCGTTGTCGCCCGGGCGGATCTGCCCGGTGCGGTCTTCTTCGTCGCCGTCGGTGAAGCGGTAGTAGAGGACGCCGAGGCCGTCGTGGTGCGGGTCGGCGGCCAGGGACTGTCCGGCGGTGGGGAGGACGAGGGCGAGGGAGGCGAGGAACGCGGCAGCGGTGGTACGAAGGCGCATGAGAGGTCCGTTTCTCGGGTTCCGTGGTCCCCGGTCCGATGGGCATCCGCGGGCAGCTTAGGAGCGGACCGGACCGCCGGAACGGTCCGACATCGAAGGTTCACCCTCCCGGAGCTACCCCGGCCACCATCCGCGACCACGCCCGCGCGGGGCCGTCCGGGCCCCCGCCTCGACGACGGGCGCCTCACGCGCTCCGGGCACCAGCCCAGTTGAGCCGTCCCGCGTGGATCAGCCGGAGCTGGCGCCGCGCGGTGTCCGTCACGTCGGCCCACGCGGTGCCCTCCAGGGCCGCCGCCAGGTAGGCGGACGCCGTCATCACCATGTGGTCGACGTAGAGGCGGGCGAGCATCAGCAGGTCCGCGGGGCTCCACCCGGCGCCGAGCGGATCGGTAGCGAGATTTTCGGCCATGTCACGGGCGAAGCCGTCCAGCCGCGCGGCGACCGCCTCGCGGACCCTGCGTACGCCTCCGTGGCGCTCCCGGACGATGAAACGCAGGTGCGCGGGGTAGGCGCGGACGAGTTCGGCCATCAGATCCACTGCCTGGTCGATGCGTTGGGCCGCGATCCCCGAGCCGTCGAAGATCGAGGAAATGCCCTCGTTCAGGCTCTCCAGCGCCTCGTCCACCAGGGCGGTACCCAGTTCCTCGACGCCGGCGAAGTGCCGGTAGAAGGCCGTCGGCGCCACTCCCGCCGCGCGGGTCACCTCCCGCAGGCCGAGGCTGCCCAGGTTCTGCTCCTCCAGGAGCGAGAGCGCGGCGTCCAGCAAGGCCCGGCGGGTACGGGTGCGTTGGGCCTGGCGGGCCCCGACGGTCTGATCCATGACGGAAATTAAACCCCAACCTGCGGGAGCCGCATGCCGTGATTTAGACTGGGTAGTCAGTGCACAACTGTTACCGAATCTAGGAATCTGAAGGAGGAAGCACGATGCTCTTCCTCGTAGCGGCTTTCCTGCTCATGGGGATCCTGCTGGGAACCGTGGCCCACGTGCCGACGACGGTCTCGCTCGTCGCGACGGCCGCGATCGCCGTCTGGCTGATGGTCTTCGCCCTACGGGAGCGGGCCGGACGGCACCACCGCGCCGACCGCCAGGAGGTCTCCTCATGACGACGGCACGCCGGTCCACCCTCCAGGAACACCGTCCCACCCGCCCCACCGCAGGGCCCCGTTCGACCGCAGGGCCCCGCTCGACCGACACGAACAACGCCAGGGTCTCCGGCCCCCACCCCGCCGCAGACCCGGACGCGCCGGTCCGCAACGCCGACACCATGGCCGTCATCTCCTTCCTGTCCGGCCTGGTGGGACTCCTGGCGATGAACCTCGTGCTCGGTCCGATCGCGATCGTCCTCGCCGGCCTCGCCCTGTTCCGCGGCACGACCCGCCCCGCCCGCGCCCGCCTCGGTCTTGCCCTCGGGATCGCGGACCTCGTGGTCCTGGCCTGTCTGATCAGCGCGGACCACACGTGGTCCTGGAGCCTCGGCTGACGGTCACGGCGGGACCGGCCTCCGGTGCGGGGCCGAGGCCTGGGGCGACGTCTTCCTGGTCATCGACGGCTGGGGAGGCTTCCGCGGCGAGTACGAGGGCCTGGAGCAGGTCGTCACGGACATCGCGG
>NZ_JBEXOV010000209.1:0-2112 GCF_040611715.1 Streptomyces sp. NPDC006544
CGTGGGCAGATACAGGCGGCGGTCGATCAGCGTGCGGCCGCGGGCACCGGCATACGCGAGGAAGACACCGACCTGGCAATTTTCCGTGCGGCCCGGGGCCCGTATTTCAATTAGTGCTCGGTAGAGGGGTGTTGGTGGGAGTCTGAGATATGACTTCGTGTCTGTCACGCCGTGCTGCCACCCGTGCTCTGCGAACTAAGTTCGATCAGATCCTGCCGCACTTCGATGAGCGTCGCCGCCGGTTGTACCTGGCCAGTGAGGCGACGGCCCTCGGGCACGGCGGGATCGTCCGGGTCGCAGCCGCCTCCGGCACCAGCACTGCCACCATCGCGCGAGGTATTGCCGAGCTGGCCGGTTGCTCCTCGCCGACCCGACGAGTCCGAGCCCCAGGCGCCGGTCGCAAGCGGCTCACAGACACCGACTCCGGCCTGCTGCCCGCGCTGCAGTCGCTGGTCGAGCCGCACACTCGAGGCGACCCCGTCTCTCCGCTGCGATGGACCACGTTGTCGTTACGGGCTCTGGCCTCGACCCTCACCACACAGGGCCACCCGATCAGCGCTTCAACCGTCGGACACCTGCTGCACACCCTGGGCTACAGCCTGCAGGGGACCGCAAAGACAACAGAAGGCATCAGCCATCCGGACCGTGATGCCCAGTTCACCCACCTCAATGCCACCGCCACCGAGTTCCTCAACGACGCCCAGCCAGTGATCAGCGTCGACACCAAGGCCAAGGAATGGCTCGGCAACCGTGACCGGCCCGGTCGCACCTGGCGTCCGGGCAAGAACGCGATCAAGGTGGACTGCCACACGTTCACCACCAACGACCAGCCCATGGCGATCCCCTACGGGATCTACGACATCGCCAACAACACCGGGTGGGTCAACGTCGGCACCGACCACGACACCGCCCAGTTCGCGGTGGAGTCCATCCGCCGCTGGTGGCAACACCGCGGACGGCCGGACCACCCGAATGCCGGCCGGCTCCTGATCACCGCCGACTCCGGCGGCTCCAACGACCCCCGCCGCTGGACCTGGAAGAGCAACCTGGCCGCCTTCGCACGAGAGAGCGGCCTGGAGATCACGGTCTGTCACCTACCGCCGGGGACTTCGAAGTGGAACAAGATAGAGCACCGGATGTTCTGCCACATCACCGCGAACTGGCGGGGGCGACCGCTGACCAGCTACCAAGTGGCCCTCGAGACCATCGCCGCCACAACAACCAAGACCGGCCTGGCCATTGGGGCCGAACTGGATACAGGAAGCTACGACCTCGGCATCAGCGTCACAGCCGCCGAGTTCCACGCCCTTCCGATCACGCCCAACGCCTTCCACGGCGACTGGAACTACACGCTGTCTCCCGTGCCACCGCGAACGCCCGACGCGCCGGCAAGCACTCGCCGGACCGATCCGGCCCTGACCATGATGCTCACCGAACCAGCCCTGACCGGCATGTCACGAACCGCTTTCGACCATTTGGTGGCGGTCTCGGAACCCTTCTGGGACGCCATGGCCGAGGCGGCATTCCAGAGACGCTTCCACCGTCCGCGCAGCTACCGCCACCCGCAGACCAGCAGCGTGGACCACACCCACCGGCTCCTGGCAGCCATCCTGCGCCGCCGCAGAGCGGTGACCATGACGTTCCTGGCCCAATTGATGGGCGTCAAGCGCACCAACCTGTCCATTCAGTACCAGGACGCAAAACGGCTCCTGGACCTGCACGGAATCCTCGTCACGCCGATACCCGGATCGCCCGCCCGCACATTGGCACAGCTACACGCCCGAACAACCCTCGGGGAAACCCGTGATTGACAGTTATTGAAATACGGGCCCCCGCTGTTCCCGAATATTGGCGCTGGACTCCGGCGGAGCGGACACCCTTCTTCAGGAACCCGGTGTCATCCACGATCAGGACGGCTTCCGGGTCTCCGAGGTGTTCGACGACGTAGTCGCGGACGTCGTCGAGGACTTCATCGGCGTCTGAGGTTCCCCCGGTGTGCGGGAGGTGCTGATCAGCTGGTCAGGGCGGGTTGACGTGGTTTCAGGTTCGTTCGTTCGGCCGTTGCCTGGTCGGCGTAGTGCTTTTCCTCGAACTCGATGGGGCTGAGGTAGC
>NZ_JBEXOV010000210.1:0-2061 GCF_040611715.1 Streptomyces sp. NPDC006544
ATGATCCCGGCGATCCGCGCGGTGGGGCGGGGGGCGCCCCGGGGGGCCCCCCCCGGCGGTCGGGGGCCGTGGAGTCCGGGCGGGTGGGGCCGGACCCGGCGCACGGGTGTGCGGGGGACCCGGATCGGGCGGGGTGCGGACGGGACCCGGATCGGGCCGGGTGCGGCGGGCTTCAGTGGATGCGGCGGATGTCGCGGCGGCGCAGGGCGTAGCCGAGGCCGACCAGGCCGCCGAGCAGGAGGCCGCCGCCCGCGGCGACTTCGAGGGGATCGAGACCGGCGATGCTGCCGCCGAGTCCGCCCCGGACGCCTTGGCTTGCGGGGCGCGAGGCGCCCGTGCCGGTGCTCGCGCCCGTACCCGTGCCCGTACCTGTGCTCGTGCCCGTACCCGTACCCGTACCGGAGCTCGTGCCGCTGCCCGTGCGGGTGCCGGTGGTGGAACTGGTGGTGGGCCTGCTGGTGCCGCCGGCGATGGTGAGGTCGGCCGATCCCGTCTCGCCGTTGCAGGTGAAGGAGACGGAGTACTGGGCTCCGCGCCGGGCGTCCCGGTCCACGGTGACGCGTACGGTCTTGCCCCGCTCGATGCTCACGGTGTCGAAGACTCCGGAGGAGGCGGTGGCGAAAGCGGCGTTGCAGCCGGTGACGGACAGCACCGCCCGGCCGCCGGGGGCGACCGTGGAGGGCGTGATGGCGAAGCCGAAGGAGGTGACGGGCGCGGCCTCGGCCGCGCCCGCGGGGGCCGCGGCGACCGGGCCGATGACGAGGACCGCGCCCGCGGCGGCGGCGCCCCACAGGGGTGAGGGGGAGGTGCGTATCGCGCCCATGGTTGATTCTCCGGATCCCCGAGGAGCAGCCGCGGAACGGTTTTCCGCACGTGGGGGGTCGTGCGCCTCGATGCCCGCCACGCTAGGCGCGGGTGCGGTGGCCCGCGATCAGGAACGGGCGAATGGGGCATGACCGTAGGCCGAACCGGGGACGGGAGGCCGTCCCCGGTTTGCCGGCCTCCGGCAGGGGTGGCGCGGCGTCAGTCGTGCAGGCCCAAGTGCGGGAACTGCGCGAGGAACGGCTCGGCGGTGGCGGCGATGCCACGGCCGAACGGTGCGTCGAAGTCCCAGATGAGGAACAGCAGGAAGGCGATCAGCGCACTGAACAGGCCGGCCAGCAGCAGTTCGCGGAAGGAGCGCCTGATCTGCAGGGTGAAGATCAGCCCCACCGTCACCAGCGCCCCCGCGATCAGCCCGAACCACACCACGCCGGGCATCGTGGCCCCGGCGCTCTGGCCGCGCGCGTTGCGCGCGTCGTCGACCACGGCGACCTGGTCGACGAGCGGCTGGTAGGCCTGGCCCTCGTGGTCGGTGCGCGGTTCGTAATCCGTCACATCGCGCCGGACGCGTTCCAGCAGTTCCCCGCTGCGGTCGGTGAGATTGCCGTTCTCGGCCATCTCCTTCCATTCGGTGTCCACGACGTAGGTCACGTACGCGTCGACGTCGGACCGGATCTTCGTGCGCACGTCGGCCGGATAGACCTCGGAGCGGACGCTGATCTCGTGCAGGGCCTGGGATTCCTGGCGCACGTACTCCTGGGCGGCCCCACGCCCTTCCCAGACGCCGGCGATCGCCAGTCCCAGCACGATCGCGTAGATCACCCCGATCATCATCGTCATGTACTCGATGACGTCCGGGGTCTCGCTGGGATCGTCGTCCTCGCCGATCCGGCGCTGGTTGAAGAAGGCGATGGAGAGCACGACGGCACACGCCGCCGCCATCGCGAGGGACAGGACGAGCCATTCCGACAAGATGACTCCAAATCAGGGGTCGGGCGGTGATTCCTCAGCGCGGGCGCAGCGCGACGATCGCGAGCACCGCGGGCACCGCGGTCATCAGGGTGAAGGTCATCGGCGAGATGTGGTGTTCGACCGGTTTGCGCACCGCCGCGTGGTAGATGGGGCGCGCGATCGGCCTCGCGGGTCCATCTCCACGAACCGGACCCGGCGCGGGCTGGTGAACACCTTGTAGGGGATGTCCGTGTACGTGCGCGCCGACAGCGCGCGGCTGGCGAGCCG
>NZ_JBEXOV010000211.1:0-1948 GCF_040611715.1 Streptomyces sp. NPDC006544
GGTGCCCGACCGCGGTCCTCGCCGGCCCGGGCCCCCCCTCCCCGCGGCCGCCCCGTTCCGTGTGCCCCCGCCCCGCCTCGCCGGCGCCGGGGGCGGCCGCGGCGGCCCCGGCCACGGGCGCGGCCGCCGACGGCTCGGCCGCCCCTTCGGCGAGCCCCTCCGGGACCACGGCCGCGAACCGGCCCCCGGCGGGCCGCGTGGTGGTCGTCGACCCGGGCCACAACACCGGAAACTTCAAGCACACCACCGAGATCGGCCGCCAGGTGGACATCGGCACCAACCTCAAGGAGTGCGACACCACCGGCACGACCACCAACGCCGGTTACATGGAAGCCTCGTTCAGCATGGACGTCTCCCGGCGCCTGCGCACCCTCCTGGAGGCCAAGGGCCTCAAGGTGGTCCTCACCCACGAGGCGGGCCCGGAGCGCCCCTTCGGCCCGTGCATCGACGAGCGCGCCCGGATCGGCAACGAGGCCCGTGCCGATGCCGTCGTCTCCGTCCACGCGGACGGCGTCTCGGCGGGCAGCCGCGGCTACCACGTGATCCTCCCGGCCAAGGTCAAGGGCGGCGGCGCCGACACCGCGCCGATCACGGAGTCCTCCCGGCAGCTCGGCGAGCGGATCGCCGGGAACTTCGCCCGGACCACCGGCTCCGCCCCCGCCAACTACCTCGGCGGTGGTACCGGATTGGTCACGCGGGACGATCTGGGCGGACTGAACCTCTCGACCCGGCCTAAGGTGTTCATCGAATGCGGCAACATGCGTGATGCCAAGGATGCGGCGCTGCTGTCGAGTCCGGAATGGCGGCAGAAGGCGGCGCAGGGCATCGCGGACGGCATCGTGGGCTTCCTCGGCGGGTAGTCCCCTCGGGACGGCCCGCCGCCCCGATCCCTCCGGTCGCGGTAGACGTCCGTACCATGGTGCCGCCCGCCACTCCGTCATGGCGTGCGACCACGGCACCACGAGACGACGAGACCGAGAAGGACACCTAAGACGTGAACATCCGCTCCCTCACTCGAGGCGACGGCGTGGTGATCGGAGCAGCGGTACTGCTGTTCATCGCCTCGTTCCTCGATTTCTACTCCAGCCCCCGCCTCGACATGCCGAGCGCGTGGGACACCGACTTCAGCGGGCTCGCCCTGCCCACGGTGTTCCTGGTCGGCTTCCTCGCCGCCGGTCTGCTGCTTTCCGCCCGCTTCCAGCCGGAGTCCCGCAAGGTCGCGGGCCTGCCCCTGCAGGCCTGGGGCACCGTGCTGGCCGTCTCCGCCCTCTGGGCCTCGCTGTGGGTGCTGATCACCTGCCCGAGCCAGCTCGACCTGGGCGCGGGTTCCGTCCTCTCCTTCCTCGCCACCCTGGCGCTGGCGGGCGTGACCCTGTTCGGCGCGAAGGTTCCCGCGCTCGCGGGACAGCTGGTCGCCGACCCGAAGCCCGCCGCGGCCGTCCCGCCGTACGGCGGCCAGCCGCAGCCGGGCGCCGGGTACGGGTACCCGGGCTACGGCAACACCCCGCAGCCCGTCCCGCCCTACGGAGGCGCCCCGGAGCCGGCAGCGACCCCGGCCCCCGCCGCCCCCCAGGACAACGGGGCCGCGCAGACCCCGCCGGCCGACTTCACCCCGTTCTGGTTCGCCGTCCCGGTGGCCCGTCCGCTCTACGCGGAGGACGGCAGCCACACCCCGATCGCGGAACTCGCGCCGGGCACCTGGTACCTGGCCGTGGAGCAGCACGGTGCGGCCACCCTGGTCGCCCAGACCCAGGACGGACGCCGCGGCGTCCTGAACGACACCTCGGGCATCCAGCGCGGCTGACCCGCCCGCCCGCACGGGGCGAAGCAGGTCACAGCGGCCCCCCGCCCTTGGCGGTTTCTAGGGATCGTTGCAACACCTGGTTGGTTTGATCAGGCGGCAAGTAGTTTATGCAGGCGCTCGGCTGGGGTCTCCCAGCCGAGCGTT
>NZ_JBEXOV010000212.1:0-1926 GCF_040611715.1 Streptomyces sp. NPDC006544
GCGCGCTCAGGAGAGAACGGCCTCGCTGCGCTCGGCCGAGGCGCCTTCGGCGCCTGCTCCTCCGCTTCGCTCCGGAGCAGTGAAGCGCTTCGCTCCGCTCAGCGGGCCCGGCTTCGCCGGGGCTAGGGTCGGCCTTCGGCCGGGGGCCGGCGCTTCGCTTCGGCCCGCGTTTGGGATTCCGCTTCGCTGCATCCCAAACGGCCCGCTCCGCGGGCCCCAAGTGACCCTGTTTCACCGTGTCCGGGCCTACGGCTCGTTGGGCGAGTCCGCTTCGCTCCCTCACCCGGGCCCTTCCGGCTCCGCCTCCAGGACCGGCCCGCTCCGCGGGCAGCTTGCAACAAGCCTGTACCGAAAGGGCCCGCCCCTATGCAGGATGAGCGCATGCTCCCTCCCCGACTGCTGTGGCATGACCCCCGGCCCATCCCCCGGTTCAATCGGCAGGATCACGTGACCCAGATCGTCCGTGATCCTGATTTCTACGAACCGAGCGATGAGGACAGCTGCTCAATGTTCGGGTACTTCTGCCAGACCCATGACTGCTTCTACAGGCACGAGGCCTGTGAGGAAGGGCCGCACCTCATAGCCCTGGACTGTCAAGACCACGGGCCCGAGAGCGTGTGGCCGCAACCACTCATGCTGATGTTCCCAGAAGGATTCGACCCTCCACTGAGCGACGCGCAACTGGCCTGGGCGCGGGCAGAGTGGTGACGCTGTCCAGGCATGATCCGAAACAAGCGCCGTGGGCAGCTTCGTCTGCAGGACCAGCCCGCTCCGCGGGCAGCCGGCAACAGGGGCCGACGGAGGGTGTCGTAGCCTGTTCAGGCCGCGGCGGGGGCAGGTAGCGCAGAGGTAGACGCGCCCCCCTTCAAGGTGGTCTGACGCCGGTTCGAATCCGGCCCGCCCCGCCGCGCGCCAACAGGGTCCGGGGGCCTGCGGCCCGTTAGGTGGGTCCGCTCCGTTCCCCCCACCTGAGGCACTTCCGGCTCCGCCTCCAGAACCAAAGCCCGCTCCGCGGGCCGACCCGGAAAAGATGAAAACATGGTCACGAACCCCTTGAGGAGACCTCGTCGAAACAGGCCTCCGACCAAAATGATTCAATCTACTCCAGAGCTACACTCTGGAAAGTTCATCCCGTACCAGTTCCACTGACCGGCGGCGATAACAGGCCATCAAACCGGTACCCACCTGCTACGCCGCGTCCCGTTGTCCAGGCCAACTCACCCCAATGACACCGGCCTCACCGCATCCCTCTGTCCCCATGAACCACCTACACACGTCTGACCAGCACAAACCAAGCATCGCTACACCGGACAGCCTTTGCGGCCTCATGGACAACCAAGCGCGGCGTAGTACTCAACTGCTATTCGGCGCCTCGCCCACCCGGGCTTCAGCCCCGGCCCTTCAGTACAGAATCGTCATCAGGGCTTCAGCAACACACTCTCCGCGCCCACGAAGTCACAGATCACAGAGCTCGACACCCAACTGCACCCCACACGCCGAACCCCTGAAGAAACGCCGCCGGGTATCACCGAACCTCCCAGAGAGACCCTAACCTCTGGCCGGGATGGTGTGGGAGGCTGGCCGGCTTTGGACCGGTGCCAACCACTCCGCGGGTTCTAAGAGGGCGTTTGATCTAGGCGTAATGCCGCTTATGCCCTAGTAGGTTCCTCGCCAGGTTGGTGTGGTCTCGTCCGTTATGCGCTTGCCGAGGTTGTCGATGGAGGCGATGTGGATCATGGCTTCGGAGCTTGTGGTGAGGGTCTCGTAGTCGCGGGCGAGGCGGCGGTGCATCATGATCCAGCCGATACTCCGCTCTACTACCCAGCGTCTTTTCACGACATGGAAGCCGCGCTTTTCCGGGTTGCGGTTGACGACTTCGACGTCGATTCCAAGGCGGGCGCCGTGTTCGACGACGGCGTTCTTGAA
>NZ_JBEXOV010000213.1:0-1855 GCF_040611715.1 Streptomyces sp. NPDC006544
GCTACCTCGCCGGCCTCCACCTCCGCGCCGCAATGATCTGGATCGACGACCTGCTGAAGGCTCCCGAATGATCACGACATCACACAGGCCCTAGGCGCCGCGGAGGCGCCCCGGGCGCGCCCCCCGTACCCGAAACACGTGATGACCCGACGAATCATCAGTTGGGGGTAATTTCCTGCCTTGCCCCTAGGTGACCCAGGCATGATGCGCTGTCATATTCCTGCCAGATTGCCCCGTTCGTCTCGTTGTACCCATCAGGGGGAAGGCAGGAAAATGGGCAGGTTCAGGTACGGAACCACGGCGTCGGCCATCGCGCTGGCCGCCTTGGGGTCGCTCGCGGCCGCCGGCGGCACGGCCCACGCGGAAGCGGGCCAGGACAACATCACCATGCTGAAGCAGGAGAAGACGCAGTGGTGCTGGTCAGCCTCCGGGCTGACCATCGCCAAGTTCCAGGGCTTCGGCTCCACCCAGACGGACTTCTGCAGCCGGGCGCAGCCCGCCTACGGCTGCAACAACCAGCCCGCCACGCTCGACGACATGGCCCGGGGCTGGACCAGCCTGGGCATGGCCCACTCCGGCTCCGGCCTGAGCAGCGCGGCCACGTTCAACCAGGTGTACACCGACGTCAAGGCGGCCAGGCCGGTCGGTGCCCGCATCGGGTGGACGTCCGGAGGAGGCCACATGAACGTGGTCTACGGCTTCGACACGGCGAAGACCACGATCGCCGTGGCCGACCCGTGGCCGGACACCACCACGTACACGTGGTGGAACTACAGCGACTACGTGAGCAACAGCTCCTCCAAGTGGACCCATTCCCGCATCGGCATCTCCCGCTAAGGCAGGCGACATGCGCGACACCAGCGACACCAGCGACACCGAACCGTCCCGCGAGCGGGCGGCCCCTCGCTTCTCCCGAACGTCCGTCGTCAAGGCACTGTGCGCATCCGCACTGGGCGCGTCCGCACTGCTCTCCCTCGTCGGGCCGGCCCACGCGTCCCCGGCCAGGGACCCTCTGCCGGCCGACATCCCCGACTACCAGGCGGCCCTCGACGCGGTGAAGTCCGCCGATGTGCGCGACACCGTCTGCCGCTTCCTGCGCACCCCGGTGCCCGTCGGCGGCGCCGACGCACAGGTGGAGACGATCCCCGAATCGGCCGAGCCCTGCCAGGGCCTCCCGGTCTTCACGATCAAGGACCCGGTGGCACGGAACGAGATCACCCCCGGCTTCGTGGCGGGCACCGCCCACCCCCTGCCCACCGAGGCGATCAAGCTGACGCAACTGGTCTCCTCGCTGAGCACCACCGTCAACGGCCGCAACGTCACCGTCATGCTGGCGCCCACCCAGGGCGGCGGCTGGCACCTGGCGGCCGTGCGCGAGGGCGACAGCGACGCCACGTACGCAAGCAAGGCCACCGTGGGAACCCTGGTCTTCACCGAGCCGCAGATCCGCGGCTGGTACCAGCTCAAGCTCCTCACGGTCGAACCGCTCAACGAACAGGCCCGGCAAGGACTGGGCGGGCAGGCGTCGGTTTCGCTCAGCGACTACCAGAAGCTGGTCAAGGCCCGCTACTCCGACAAGCTGCCCGGCTCCCCGTACGACACCCAGGGCTTCTCCAGCGGCTACGGCCTCACCAGCACGCAGGACGACGCCGCGTCCCCCACCGTGCTCGTCGCCGGCGGTTCCGCCGCGGCACTCGCCCTCGCGGGCGCGGCCGCCGTGCTCCGCCGACGCCGGTACGCGAGCACCCGCTGACCCCGGCCCGTACGCCGCTGCGCCCCGCCCCCGGCGCCCTGGAGCGGCCGGAGCCGGCGGGGGGCGAGGACCGGCCGGCGTGGGTCTACCGCCACCCGGGCA
>NZ_JBEXOV010000214.1:0-1840 GCF_040611715.1 Streptomyces sp. NPDC006544
GGGTCTGCGCCGCCGTTGATCTGGCGGATGTTGCCGGCGGAGTCGGCGAGGACGACGTCGGCCTTCTTGTCACCGTTGATGTCGCCGAAGATCGGCGCGGGGCTGTTCGGGTTCGACGGCACGTAGAAGCTGTGGACGACGGGCTGGGACATGTTGCCCGCGTTGTCCTGCGTCTGCAGGTAGAGGTAGTTCGTGCCCCAGGCCCGCGGGGTGTACTTGACGGTCGCCTTGCCCGCGGTGAAGGTCTTGATGATCTGCGGGTCGGAGTCCGTGCAGTTCCAGTCGGAGGCCGCCTTGACCGGGTCCGTGGTCCAGCGTGCGCAGGCCAGGCCGGAGCTGCGGTTGGTGCCGGTGACCGGGGCGTTGTCCGCACCGGAGAGCGTGAAGGTGCCCTCCTCGTCGACCCGCTTGGGGTGACCGCCGGTGGTGCCGGAGAGCGGGAAGTCGGTCGAGGCGACCGATGCGGACGGCGGGGTCCGGTCGACGCGGAAGAAGCACCAGCCGGTCTCGGCGCTGGTCAGCGTCCCGTCCGTGGTGCGCGCGGCCCAGCCGTACTGGTGGCCTTCGATGAGCGCGCCGGCGTCCACGACGACGTTGCCCGAGGAACCGTTCCAGCCGGTCTGGTGCCACACGGACGCGCCGGCGGCGTCGTCGTCCCAGATCTGGAACGTCGTCTGGAGCTGGCGGCCGGTGGGCGACCAGGTGTCGGACGACAGGTAGACGTTGGAGTTGGCGCCCATCCAGCCCGGGTTGTCCCAGGCGTTGACCGCTCCGGGGGTGGTGCAGGCCGAGTAGGTGCCGGTGCCGGCGAAGCCGGGGGTGGGGCTGGTGCGGGGACTGCCCACGTGGGGCTGGAAGTCGTACGTGGTGACGATGTGCGGGGTGTTGTTGAACCGCTGCCGGTAGTACATGTTGCCTTCGTCGTCCGGCGCGAAGGCGAACGTGAAGGTCGACGCGCTGGTGGCGGCGTGGCTCTTCATCTGGGTGGTGACGTCGTACTGGATCTCACCGGTGCCCGAGACCCAATTGCCACCGATCTTGGTGCAGCCGCCCATGAGCGAGTTCTTGTCGCAGGGCTGGTGGTTCCAGCTCGTGGGGCTGCTGATGCCGGTGGGGCTGTGGTAGAGGCCCATCGGGGTCGCCGTGCTGGGGCTCGACGAGGAGACGATCGTGGCGTAGAGCCGCGCGTCGAGGACCTCGGAGCCGTGGATGGCGGAGTTGATGCCGATCTGGAAGTAGGCGCGCTCACGGCCCTTGCGGGTGCACGTGGAGTAGCCGCAGTAGCCGGTGGCCGGGGTGTTCTGGCCGTCGGTGGTCGAGTTGAACTCGTTGGTGTCCGGGTACGACTCCTGGACCTGCGACCACGCCTGGTTGCCGCTGTCGGCGGTCGGGTTGACGCCCGGGTCGATGTACCAGGGGCCGGTGCCCTGGCCGAGGAGGGAGGTGTCGGGGGTCAGGTCGATGCCGGTGGCGTCGGCCTTGACGGCGATCGGCTTGACGTTGGCGGTGTCGCCGGGGCCGTCGGGGGTGGAGGCGGGCACCTGGTCGGCGGCCGGGGGCACGGTGTCCGCCGGAGCGGCCTGGGGGGCGGCGCCGGCGCCGGCCGCGGACTTGCCGGCCTTCGGGCTCTGCGGTGCGGCGGGTGCTTCGGGGGTGGCCTTCTTCGTGGAGTCCCACATGAAGGAGGTGGGGCTGGTGAAGCGGGCCTTGCCCTGGGCGTCCTTGAAGGAGATGTTTCCGGCGCCGTCGACGGAGGTGTCGATCCCCGGGGCGTCGACGTCGAGGCGGATCTTCTTCAGGGCCGGGTTGGCGGCCGCCTGGGCGGTGCGGACGATCAGGA
>NZ_JBEXOV010000215.1:0-1805 GCF_040611715.1 Streptomyces sp. NPDC006544
ACGATGGCGGAGGCCGAGCACGCCATGCGCTACCGCGGGCTCGACGCCCTGCCCGTCGTCGACGAACAAGGCAGCGCCCTGGGCGTCCTCGCCCTTGACCGCTGAGCCGCTTCACCGCGGCGGATCCGTCCCCCCTCCTCTCCCTGTGAGGCATCATGCGCGTTGTCATCGCCCGTTTCCCGTTCGACCTGACCAAGGCCGGCGTCCTGGAATCGATGAAGGGCATCAAGCCCGAGGAAGTCACCGGCGAGTCGGTGATCATCGGCCGCCGCGTCTACCCCGTCAAGCAGGTCGGCCAGGTCGTCACCCGCCAGGACCGTCGTGATTTCAGCGCCGGCGAAGTCGTCCGGGCCATGTCCCAGCTCGGCTTCACCTGCCGCGGGCTCCCCGAGGCCGCCGCGCCCGCGCCCGCCCTCAGCCCGATGCAGCAGGCGTCCGCGATGCTCGGCGCCCCCGTGGGCGTCTGAGCCGAGGTCTCGGCGCGAGCCGCCACCCGAACACCCCCGAAGGCCCGACCGGCACGCCGGCCGGGCCTTCGGCGTGCGCGCCCGGGCCGGCGGATCCGAGGCCGCGGACGGGGGCCGCAGACGGTGGCCGGGCGAGGGCACAGGAGCACACGGACTCCCTCCGCCTAGGGGGTGCGCTCGGACGGGCTCGAAGGGTATGCGCGCACCTTCCTCGCCGCCGCGTACCGCGCGGGCGAGGACCCGCACGGCTGCCTAGAGCGGTACGCGGACGGACTGGCGGCGGGAACCCGGACGCCGGGCCGGGACGACGCCGAGTCCTGGCCGGTCACCGTGACGTGCACGTACACGGCCGGCCGATGGCCGAGTCGGCCTCCGTGGCCCTGGGGCTGAGGCTGACGGGCCCCTGGCTCTGGGACCGCCTCGACAGCGCCGTACAGGACCGGTCCGAGGCCTGGCTGCGGGGCGCACTGCGTCACACGCCCGCCCCCAACAACTGTCATCTCTTCCCCTGCACGGCGCCGATGGAGCGCCCGTCCACTTCGGGCGCTCCCTGACCTCCCGCTTCGCCGCGGCGTCCGCCGTCGGACTCGGCTCGGTCACCGGCCACACCCCGCTCGCCCCCGGAACGTCCCGGACAACCACCTCGCCGTGGTGGTGGCCGGCAACCCGCAGGCGCATCCGCCCTTGGGGGCCGGACACGGAGACGGCTGGGGCCGGGCGGCGTCCTGACACCGGCCGGTCTTCGCGGGCGGGCCGCCCACGGTGCCGGGGCTGCGCGTGGAGAGCGTCACCGTGGTCAGGGGCTGCCACGAACTGCACGTGCACTGTGTTCACGGCGCGCCGGACGGGTCGCTGGTGGAGGAGACCGGCTGGGCCACCGGCCCGGAGGAACCACTCGTGTCGGCACTGCACCCGCTGCACGGCTGGGGCGCCCAGGAGGAGACCCGGGCGCCCGCGGGTACCGCTTTCACTCCGTGGGCCCGCGTACCACGGCTCACGGCCCGGGCCCGGGGCACCGGCCTGTACGCGGCCCTGGCCGTGCGCACCGGCGATCCGGACCCGGCCCCGCCGGCCACGGCGGTCACCGAGGTGACGGTGGACGACGGGTCCCTCGCGGTGCGCTGGGCGGACGACGGATCGCACACCCGCGTCACCTTCGGACCCCTCCACGT
Organism: Streptomyces sp. NPDC006544; assembly: GCF_040611715.1. Lineage (NCBI taxonomy): Bacteria > Bacillati > Actinomycetota > Actinomycetes > Kitasatosporales > Streptomycetaceae > Streptomyces > Streptomyces sp. NPDC006544. The sequence goes on from NZ_JBEXOV010000215.1 coordinate 1,640, forward strand.
AGAGCATCTGCGCGAGGGGTGACTTCCGTACGGATCGCCGGACCCGATGCTCCGGGGAAACCCCCGCAGACGGACTAGGCCGTGTTTTAGATCGGGGTTCCGGTCCACGCCTTGCGCTGTGATGATCATGGTGTGGGGCGTGGGGATCTTTCTGATGAGCAGTGGT
>NZ_JBEXOV010000216.1:0-1765 GCF_040611715.1 Streptomyces sp. NPDC006544
TCCACCCACGACCTGACGGCCGCACGAACGCACGAGATCGTCGACGCGCTCGCCGCCGCGGGAGTGAAATGCTGGGCGGACAAGGCGTACCAAGGCGCCGGCCGGCACATCCGAGTCCCCTTCCGGGGCCGCCGGCTCAAGCGCTGGAAGCGACGACACAACAGCAGCCACGCCAAGATCCGGTGCGTCGGCGAGCAGGCCATGGCCGTCCTGAAAGGCTGGCGCCTACTGCGGAAGCTCCGCTGCAGCCCCAACCGGATCACCAACATCGTGAAGGCCGTCCTCGTCCTTCACCACGCCTCAACCTGAGGTTGGAAAAGGCTCAGTGAGGCGATGGCGGGGCTGGTGATGCCGTGGGCCGCGCGACACAGCTCCCTCATGTCCCCGGCTCCCGCCCCGGGAGCGGGCCGGGCCGGGCGGTGCGGCGCCAGGGCAGGGAGGTTCGGCCGCGCCTTCACCTTGGCTTTGGGCTTGCCTGCGGGGCGCGGAGCCCGCTTCGGTGCGGTGGCCCGGCGGGGCTGTACCGGTCCTGGTCCGGCCGTCCGGCGGGGCGCGGGCACGGTGTGCCGGGCCTCGCCGATGCTCGCGCGGTCCGCTTTGGCGGGGCCGGGCCCCTGGTCCTGCGTGGGAGCGGGACCGGCCGGGGCGGTGGGCGCAGGCTCGGGCAGGGGGGAGAGCGGCGGCGCCGCCCCGGGCGCGGGCCCGGCGGGCGGTGGGCTGGCCGGGTGCTTGTGATCGGCCGCCGCAGGGGCGCGGGTGCCGGGAGGCGAGAGCGGGGCGGGGTCGACGGTGACGCATCCGGGGGCCGTGGGCAGGACGGCGAGGAGCAGGGGGGAGGGACCAGCGGCGCATGCCGCCACCGTGCCGCACACCGGCCGCCCGGCGCCCTGGACGGCCCGGCCGTACCCCTCGGATGGATGATCTGGGCACTGCCGGGCCGGGCCTGCCGGGCGGGAGTCGTCCAACGCGGTGGACTCTGGAGGGGAGGGCCGAAGAAGGAGGCCGCGTGATGTTGCACCCGCCGGTGGAGCCGATGTTGGCGCAGGCCGCCGAGGTGATGCCGCCCGTGCGTCCGCTCGCTTCGGGGGTGGCGTATGAGCAGAAGTTCGACGGGTACCGGGCGCTGGTGTTCACTGCGGCTGGGCCGGGTGGGCGGGTGCTGCTCCAGACCCGCCGCGGCGCCCTGATCCAGAGCGCGTTTCCCGATCTCGTCGCGGCTGCCGAGGCGCAGCTCCCCGCCGGCCTGGTCCTCGATGGCGAACTGCTCGTGTGGGACAGCGAGGCCGGTGCCCTGTCGTTCGAGGGGTTGCAGCGTCGGGCCGCCGCCCGCGCCCGCAGCGCTCCCGCGCTGGCCGCGAAGCTGCCGGCCTTCTTCGTGGCGTTCGACGTCTTGCAGATCGACGGCCGCGAGCTGCTCCACCTGCCGTATGTGGAGCGCCGCGCCCGCTTGGAGGCCCTGTTCGCCGAACACGCCCTGACGGCCCCATGGACCCTGTGCCCAATGACCACGGACCCGGCCAAAGCCCGCGAATGGCTCGACTCGTGGACGGACGTATCCGGCGTCGAAGGCATCCTCTGCAAGCCCCAGACCAGCCGCTACATGCCAGGTCACAGAGGGCCGTGGACCAAGGTCAGACGACGCGACACCACCGAAGCGATCATCGGCGCCATCACCGGCACCCTCACCCGCCCGCAACTCCTCATCCTCGGCCGCCACGACCAGGACCGCCGGCTGCGCACGGTCGGCCGCACCGTCCCGCTGCGC
>NZ_JBEXOV010000217.1:0-1726 GCF_040611715.1 Streptomyces sp. NPDC006544
TCGCGCCCGCCCCGGGGGGGGGGGGCGGGGGGGGGGGCGCGGCCCCCCCCCCCGCCCCCGGCCCCCCGCCGCGGACCCTCAGGGCTCGAGCAGCCCGATGGCCCGGTACGCCTGGTCGACGACGGGCCGTGCCATCGCCCGGGCCCGCCCCGCGCCCTCGCGCAGCACCGCCTCCACCGCGCCGGGATCGGCCGCGAGCCGCGCGTGCCGCTCCCGCACCGGCCGCAGCAGCTCCACCACGGCGTCGGCGACGTCCCGCTTGAGCGCCCCGTACCCGCTGTACCCGTCGGCGAGCTTGTCCGGCTCGCCCCCGGTGCACGCGGCGAGCACGTCCAGCAGGTTCGCCACCCCCGGCCGTGCGACCCGGTCGTAGACGACGCCGTCGTCCCCGCTGTCGGTGACGGCCCGCATCACCTTCTTCCGGACGACCTCCGGCTCGTCGAGGATGAACACCACCCCGGGCCCGGCGTCCCCGGACTTCCCCATCTTCGACGTCGGGTCCTGGAGGTCCATGACCCGCGCGCCCACGGCCGGATGCGTCGCCTCGGGCACGGTGAAGGTGTGCCCGTACCGCTGGTTGAACCGCACCGCCAGGTCCCGGGTCAGCTCCACGTGCTGGCGCTGGTCCTCGCCGACCGGCACCTCGTCCGCCCGGTAGGCCAGGATGTCCGCGGCCATCAGCGCGGGATAGGTGAGCAGTGACAGCCGCACGCCCTCCCCGGAGGCCTGGGCCTTGGCGGCCTTCTCCTTGTACTGGACCATGCGCCGCATCTCGCCGTCGGAGGCCGTGCACTCCAGTAGGTAGGACAACCGCGTGTGCTCGTCCACGTGGCTCTGGACGAACAGCGTGCACTTCTCGGGGGTCAGGCCGGCGGCGAGCAGCAGCGAGGCCGCCTGCCGGCTGAGCCGGCGCACCCGCGCCGGATCGTGCTCGACGGTCAGGGCGTGCAGGTCGACGACACAGAACAGCGCCTCGTCGGGCCGCTGCTCGGCCGCCACCCACTGCCGTACGGCCCCCAGGTAGTTCCCCAACGTCAGATGCCCGGTCGGCTTGACCCCGCTGAAGATCGTCGTCATGTCCCTGCTCCCTGCTCGTGTCGGTGTGGAGGTCGACGCCACCGCGTCGGGCGACCGAGCCACTCCCGGGAGGGGAGAAACGAAAACGGCCGCCGTGGGCGGCGGCCGTCGAGCGCATGCGTGCTCGCGTGGAGGGTCGGCCGCCGTCAGGCGGCCCACCAGCGAAGCGTGAGCGCATGCGTAGTCATGACCCCAGGCTAGACCGTGGAGGGCGAGGACGGGGGAGGTTTCCCCGTCCCGCGTGGCCGGTCAGCCGGGGGTTGACACGGATGTGCCCGATCCGTAAGGTTCTTCGAGTTGTCCGAAGTGAGCGCCGACCCCGGTCGGTCCCCGGACAGCCATCCCGCACTACACACTCGAACGAACGACGCACTTCCGTCGTCCCGTTTTCATGCGTATTTGCGAATGAGGAATCCGCGTTCTCGAACGTGGCCCCCGATTAGGTTCGGGGGCAAGGAATCCGCTACTGTCTCACTCGCCGCAAGGGCCCAACAGCCCAAGCGGTAAACCCCGCTGACTGGGATTCAGGCCCGAAAGGATCTGATAGAGTCGGACTCGCCGGAAAGGGAAACGCGAAAGCGAAAACCTGGAAAGCGAAACCCGCTGACTGGGAATCGGACACGAAAGAGTCTGATAGAGTCGGAGACAC
>NZ_JBEXOV010000218.1:0-1661 GCF_040611715.1 Streptomyces sp. NPDC006544
TCATGGTATAAAATGCCAATATTTTAGATTAAACGTGTTGGAAAAACTCGCTTTGCTCATGTAAATAAAAACGTTATAAAGTATTATAGCGAGCTTAGTAAGTGGATATACACTTACGGTAAAAAGGGTTCTGTTGCGAAGTCAAAGATTGATACGAAGATGTCTTAAAAGAATTTGAAATTAATTTTCCAAAAAATATAAATCATGATAATTAATTTTAAAAAAAAGGGGGATTGGGGGACACCACCAAAAATAAAAATATTCGTCTGAAACGAACAAAAATAAAATTGGAAATTTTAGCTTTTGTGAGTGAAAGATGAATACTTTTTACTGTACTTGGGTACCCAAGTGCGAAGTTCACTAAAGACACTAACCCCCTATTTTGAGCTTTTAGAGTTGACAGATATTTGTGAGGTTGACAAGATGAAAATAATTGAAAATCGTGAGAGAAGTATACAGAAAAAATTTCGTGTAAATGAAAAAGAGAACGAAAGAATTAAATTGATGATGAGAGAAACTGGCATCACTAATTTTTCTATTTTTGCTAGACGAGCTTGTTGCAATAAAGAGATTTTTTCTATTGATTTTTCAGAATATAAAAATATTATTTCTGAAATTTCTGCGACAAAATCTGAACTAAAACGTATCGGAAATAATATCAATCAAATTGCTAAACATTTAAACGAAAATAAAAATAATCAGACAAAAGAATGGATGTCTGATTATCAAAAGCAATTAGAAAATTTGGAAGAAAAAATTCAAAAAGTGGTTCATTTTATTTCAGAGGGGGAGTAAAAATGACAGTGATTTATATGCCAAAACAATCGAACGGAACGGTTCATTCTTCAAAAGATTTAAACCAACTCATTGATTATGTGATGAACCCTGAAAAAACAAATGACTTTGAATATGTTTCCGCTCAAAACATTTTAGATATTCATTCAACCTGTGATGAAATGTTAGCGACACGAACAATGGCTATCGCTTTAAAAAACAAGCCACGAAAAAATGAAATTTACGGTTATCATTTTGTCCAATCTTTTTCTCCTGATGACCATTTAACCCCTGAACAAGTTCATGAAATTGGTTGTAAAACCATGAAAGAATATCTCGGAAATTCTGCGGAATTTATTATTGCTACTCATACCGATAAGCCACACCTCCATAATCATATTGTGCTTAATGCAACTGACCCTTTAACTTTAAATAAATTTCAACAAAACAAAAATGATTTAGAACGATTGAAAGAAATTTCTGATAGAATTTCTAAAGAATATGGTTGTAAAATTATTGTCCGTCCTGAACAAAAACTAGGGAATTCTCACAAAAATTATTTGGTCTATCTTGCTCAAAATTCTTACCGAAAAGAGATTAAAAACAAACTTGAATTTTTGATGAACCATTCTCACACTTGGGAAGATTTTAAAGAAAAAGCAAGTGCCTTAAATTTAAAAGTGGACGATACTAAAAAATATACCACTTATCTTTTAGAGGGAAGCGAACAAACCAAAAAAATTAGAGATAGAAGTTTAAAAAATGATAAATTTTTAAAAGAAAATCTCAAAGGCACCAGATGGCCCGGCTGTTCGGCGACCGCGGGCACCGGGTGCACGTCATCGGCATCGCCCCCGTCGCCGAGGAGATCCGGCAGAAGCTGCCCG
>NZ_JBEXOV010000219.1:0-1609 GCF_040611715.1 Streptomyces sp. NPDC006544
CTTGATCTTTAACGTCCGAGATCGAACGGCGCCTCGTACTTGATCACTCGGTTCGGTAACCGCCGTACGCGGAAACGGCCTTCGTCTGGATCATGTGCTCCGACCAAGGAACACACACGTCCAGCGCGAAGGCCGTGGGAATGAGTCTGTCGCATCGAGATGCCCGGCACGAGGCATTGGCGGAACTGTCATGCTTCCGGGGTGAGTTCTACTCCTGTCTGACCGCGCGTTCGGACGCGCTGTTCGAACTGGCCGACGCGGTCCTGTGCGGCGACGGGCCGGTCCGCTCTCTGGCGGAACTGTCGCTGGTTGGTGAATCCCGCCGGGGCCATGGAGGGCTCTACGCCGCCGTGGCCCGCGGCGGGGTCGACACGGCCCGGATGCGGAGGGCGCTGGCCGGGGTGCCGCTGCCCCGGGCAGCCGACGGGCGGCTGGTCCTGGCCGTGGATGTGACCTGCTGGCTGCGGCCCGACGCGCACACCTCACCGGAACGGATCCTGTGCCACACCTACGGACGCGGCAAGGACCAGCACATCCCCGTCCCCGGCTGGCCGTACTCGATCGTCTGCGCGCTGGAGCCCGGCCGCAGCTCGTGGACCGCACCGCTGGACGCGCTCCGCCTGTCGCCCGGGGACGACACCGCCACCGTCACCGCCCGGCAGCTGCGCGAACTCATCGACCGGCTCATCACGGCCGGACAGTGGCACGACGGCGACCGGGACATCCTCGTCATCGCGGACGCCGGATACGACGCACCCCGCCTGGCCCACCTGCTGCGGGATCTTCCGGTGCAGGTGCTGGCCCGGATGCGCTCGGACCGCGTCCTGCGCAGGGCTGCCCCAGCACGGCAGCCAGGAACGATGGGCCGCCCGCCCCGGCACGGCGGCGAGTTCGTCTTCGGCCAGGACCACACCTGGGGCACCCCCGACGTGACGACGGTGACCGACACCCGCCTCTACGGCACCGCCACCGCACGTTCCTGGGACCGGCTCCACCCCAAACTGACCCACCGCTCTTCCTGGGCCACGGATGACGGCACCCTCCCCATCATCGAAGGGACCGTCATCCGGCTGGACATCGACCACCTGCCCAGCGGAGCAACCCCCAAGCCGGTCTGGCTGTGGTGGTCCGGCACCGATGCCACCCCCGCAGACACCGACCGGCTCTGGCAGGCATACCTGCGGCGCTTCGACATCGAGCACACCTTCCGCCTGTTCAAGCAGACCCTCGGCTGGACCTCCCCGAAGATCCGCACTCCCGAGGCGGCGGACCGCTGGACCTGGCTGATCCTCGCCGCCTACACACAACTTCGGCTCGCCCGACCACTGGCAGCGGACCTGCGCCGACCGTGGGAGAAACCCGCCCCACCCGAGCGCCTCACGCCCGCCCGAGTCCGCCGCGACTTCCGGCACATCCGCCCGAAGACCACCTGTCCGGCCAGTGCACCGAAACCCTCTCGCCCTGGCCCGGGACGCCCGCCAGGACGCAAGAACACCCGGCCCACCCCACGACACGATGTCCACACAGTCCGCAAAACCGACACCGCAAAACCGAAAACGAAGAAGTCCACGACCCCTCGCCCACGCCGCACGGGTTAAAGATCAAGCTA
>NZ_JBEXOV010000220.1:0-1571 GCF_040611715.1 Streptomyces sp. NPDC006544
TCCGATGTGTCTTCGTGGCCTCGGGTGGTGCCGATCGGGAGGCCGATCTGGAATACCCGGGTGTTCGTTCTGGATTCCGGTCTGGCACCCGTGCCGGTGGGTGTGCCGGGAGAGCTCTACGTGGACGGGGCCGGTCTGGCCGACGGCTACCTCTACCGTGCCCGGCTGACCGCGGAACGGTTCGTCGCGAATCCCTTCGGCCCGCCCGGCTCACGCATGTACCGGACCGGTGACCTCGTACGACGACGCACCGACGGCACGCTGGAATACCTGGGACGGATCGACCACCAGGTCAAGATCCGAGGCATCCGCATCGAACTCGCCGAAATCGAATCCACCCTCGCCCAGCACCCCGACGTGGCATCCTGCGCCGTCATCGCCCGGGAAGACACCCCCGGCAACAAACGCCTGGTCGCCTACTACGTCCCCCGCCCCGGCCGGCTCCTGAGCGTGGACACCCTGCGCCAGTGGTGCGCCCGCACCCTGCCCGACTTCATGGTCCCGGGCTGGTTCGTGTCCCTCGACGCCCTGCCCGCCAGCCCCAACGGCAAAACCGACCGCAACGCCCTGCCCGAACCCGAAGGAACCCGGCCCGACCTGGCCAACGACTACCAGCCCCCACGCACCACGACCGAACACACCATCGCCCGGATCTGGAGCGAGGTCCTGGGCATCGACCGCATCGGCATCCACGACAACTTCTTCGCCCTGGGCGGCCACTCCCTGATGGCCACCCGCGTCACCACCCGCCTGTTCAAAGAACTCGGCGTCAAGATCGCCGTCCGGGACCTGTTCACCTCACCCACCATCGCCACACTGGCCACCCACACCCATACCCGCACCACCGACGAACTCCCCCTCACCCCCCGCACCACCGAAGACGACATCCCCCTGTCCTTCGCCCAGCAACGCCTGTGGTTCCTCAACCAACTCGACCCCGACAGCATCGAATACTCCCTGCCCTTCAGCTTCCGCACCCACGGACCGCTGGACATCCCCGCCCTCGAAACCGCCCTCACCGGCCTCATCGAACGCCACGAAATCCTCCGCACCCGGTTCCTCCTGGGCCACAACGAAGAACCCACACAAACCATCGACGACCCCTGGCCCCTGCACGCCACCGTCATCGACCTCACCCACATCAACGACACCCCCACAGCCGAAACAACCGCAACAACCACACTCGCCGAACACGCCGCCCGCCCCTTCGACCTCACCAGCGGCCGGCTCCTGCGACTGACCATCGCCCGCCTGAACCCCCACCACCACCTCATCACCATCAACATCCACCACATCGCCGCCGACGGCTGGTCCACCGCCATCCTCGCCACGGAAATCCAGGAACTCTACGCAGCCGCCACCGAAAACCGCCCCCCGAACCTCCCCGAACTCACCGTCCAATACGCCGACTACGCCATCTGGCAACGCCAATGGCTCCAAAACCACACCCTCAACACACAACTCGACTACTGGCGCACCACCCTCGCCGGACTCGAACCCCTCGAACTCCCCACCGACCACCCCCGCCCCACCCACCGCACCGGCCACGGCAACACCATCGACTTCACCAT
>NZ_JBEXOV010000221.1:0-1487 GCF_040611715.1 Streptomyces sp. NPDC006544
TCGTCCGACAGCGTCAACTCGGCCTTCGGCCGCCCCATCCGAGCCATAGGCTAAGCCTACACATCTGAACAGAACTCAAGACTCAGAACACTAGGCCGTGTTTTAGAAGTCGCGGGCGGCCAGCCATTTGGTGAGGTCGCCCGCGATGCGGTCGTGGCTGTTCTCGATGGCGACGTCGTGCTCGCGGCGTGCGGTGTCGCGGCGGACGATCTCGTATCCGCCCCCGTCCAGGACGGAGACGGAGGCGAACCAGGCGGGATCGTCCTCGTCGGGCTGGATGACGATGAAGGTGTTGTCACCGCCGTTCAGATCGCTGATCAGCATCAACAGGGCGTCCTCAGACGGGTCGTCGATGTGGTCGCCGTTCTCGCTGTCGGCGCTGTAGTACCTGGCGGCCACTGCCGTCCCCCTGCATGAGTGCTGAATACCGGTGGTCAGCATGGCACGGCCGGACTGGCGGCCGGTGGTTCACAGCCACTGGTGGATCGCCGCGATCTGAACGCTGGCCTCGAAGCGGACGGCCAGCTTGTCGTAACGCGTCGCCACCGCCCGGTGCTGCTTGAGCCGGCTGATCCCGCACTCGACCGCATGCCGGGCCTTGTAGTCCTCCCGGTCGAAGGCCGGCGGCCTGCCCCCGCCACGGCCTCGGCGCTTGCGGTTGCGGATCTGATCGGCCGGCTCGGCGATCGTGCACCGGATCCCGCGTCTACGCAGGTAGGCGCGATTCGCGCGGGACGAGTACGCCTTGTCACCCCGCACCCGCAGCGGCTTGCGCCTGGGGCGCCCGCCACCGACCTTCGGCACCCGAATCGCTTCGAGGACCGGCTCGAACTGCGGGCTGTCACCCCGCTGACCTGCCGTGACCAGCAACGACAGCGGCTTCTGGCCCTGCTCGCAGGCCAGGTGAATCTTGGTGCTGAACCCGCCTCTGGACCGACCCAGGCCGTGATCGTCCGGCTCTTGGCCGACCCCGCCGGGCGGCTCCTTCTGCCCTGCCCCGTCCCGGCGGGCACCAGCGGCGTGCTGATGGGCCCGGCAGACCGTGGAGTCGACATTCACCTCCCACGTGATCAGCCCGGCCGCATCGGCCCGCGCCTGCAGCGAGGTCAGCAGCCGGGCCCACACACCCTCGCGTTGCCACCGGCGGAAGAGCCCATACACGGTCTGCCAGGGCCCGTACTCGCACGGCAGATCGCGCCAGGGAACACCGGTCCGCACCCGCCACCGCACCCCGTCGATCAACCGCCGACGGTTCCGCGGCCGACGGCCCAACCCCACCGACGGCAACAACGGTTCCAGCACCGACCACTGCTCATCAGAAAGATCTCCTCGCCCCACACCATGATCATCACGCCACGAGGCAAGATCCGGAGACCAGTTCTAAAACACGGCCTAGTGTTCTGAGTCGGGAATTCTGTTCAGATAGCTGGCGAGGCGTTCGAGGATCTCGTCTGCGGTCTTGGTCCAGATGTAGGGCTTGGGGTCGG
>NZ_JBEXOV010000222.1:0-1473 GCF_040611715.1 Streptomyces sp. NPDC006544
GAATGATTTAATTAAACTATATCTATAATGAATACAAAAACTCATGTTAATAAATAATGACGTTAAGTCAAGTTTTTAGAGTAACAAACGTAGAATTTTAATCTATTTATTTTAAGCACTTACCTTTTCAAATTGATTAGGTGTAAGATACCCTAAACTTTGATGGATTCGTTTTGAATTATAAAAGGCTTCGATGTACCAGAAAATACTCTGATAGGCTTCTTCAAAGTTCTTATATTTAAATTGATACACCCACTCTCTTTTTAAATGTCCATGCCAAGATTCAAGACTGGCATTATGATAAGGGTATCCCCTTCGACTGAAAGAGTGAGTCATCCCATAATACTTAAGCAACTCTTCATACTCTAGACTCGTATACTGGCTTCCTTGGTCAGAATGAAGAATAACAGCTTCTGGATAGTCTTGTGATTTAATGGCCTTATTTAAAGTTCTTTGCACTAATTCTACAGTCATTCGCTTGCCCAAATCCCAAGCAATGACTTTTTTAGTATAACGATCCATAATGGTTGAGAGATAAGCCCATCCTTGTTGAGTAGGAATATAAGTAATGTCGGTTGACCAAACCTTATTTTTCTTTGTAGGTTCAGTCTGTATGAGATTTTTTCGATTGATGTGATCACTTAGTGAGTATCCAGGCTTAAATTTCTTAATGACTACAGACTTGAGTTGAAGTTGCTTCATTAGCTTCTGTACCAGTTTTAACCCGACTTTTTCCCCTTGTTTAAGTAGAAGATGATGAATTTTAGGAGCACCATAGATTTCTCGGTTAGTATTGAAGAGTTGAGAAATTTTGAGTGACAGGTATTGTCTCCTTAATTGAGTTTTAGATGGATGTCGGTTAATCCGTTCATAATAACTTGATTCAGGAACATCAAGGAGTTGACAGCTTAGTCTGACATTGAGTGCTAAAGTTTGTATGGTTTGAGCCATATCCGCAGCACTCACTTCTTTTTCTCGGCGAATATGGTCAATACTTTTTTTAAGATGTCTCGTTCTTCCTTAACTTTAGCCAGTTGTCTTTTTAATTCTAGAAAATCAGCTTTAGAGACGGAGCTTTCATTAGATTTAGAGTAGAGGTCTATCCATTTATAAATTGTTGCAGGGGCCACGTCGTATTCTTTAGACAGCTGGGTGACGGATTGACCAGAATGATAGAAGGCGATAAGGGTTTCTTTAAATTCTTTTGAGTAGCGTTTTTTCATGTTTTTGTCCTTTGTCTAAATTATACAATAGTGACTCTAAGATTTAAGGATAACATCACTCACAACTTAGGGTTATTAATAGAGGTCAAAATATGAAAATTGGGTATGCACGTGTCAGTACCTTTGAACAGAAATTAGAATCTCAAATTGAAGTTCTGAAAGAAGCAGGAGCAGAAGAAGTTTTCCAAGAAAAATTTACGGGGACTACAGTTGAACGTCCACAATTTAATTTAGTGCTCAAAAAGTTAGC
>NZ_JBEXOV010000223.1:0-1456 GCF_040611715.1 Streptomyces sp. NPDC006544
AACGCCGGCCTCCCGGTCCTCGGCAAGAACGGCGCCCACTACCCGCTCTCCGCCCCCGAGCTCGCCGACGCCCAGGAATCCTTCGTCCGCGACTATGGGCTCTCCCTCGTCGGCGGCTGCTGCGGCACCACCCCCGAACACCTGAAGGCCGTGGTCCACAGAGTGCGCGGCATCGCCCCCGGCGCCCGCGACCCGCGGCCGGAGGCGGGCGCCTCCTCGCTCTACTCCACGGTCCCCTTCCGCCAGGACGCCTCGTACCTGGCGATCGGCGAGCGGACGAACGCCAACGGCTCGAAGAAGTTCCGCGACGCCATGCTGGAAGCCCGCTGGGACGACTGCGTGGAGATGGCCCGCGACCAGATCCGCGAGGGCGCCCACCTGCTCGACCTGTGCGTGGACTACGTGGGCCGCGACGGCGTCGCCGACATGAAGGAACTCGCCGGCCGCTTCGCGACCGCCTCCACCCTGCCGATCGTCCTGGACTCCACCGAGCTTCCCGTCCTGCGGGCCGGCCTGGAGAAGCTCGGCGGCCGCGCCGTCATCAACTCCGTCAACTTCGAGGACGGCGACGGGCCGGAGTCCCGGTTCTCGCAGGTCTCGAAGCTGGCCGTCGAGCACGGCGCGGCGCTGATCGCGCTGACCATCGACGAGGAGGGCCAAGCCCGCACCGCCGAGCACAAGGTCGCCATCGCCGAGCGGCTCATCGACAACCTGACGGGGAACTGGGGGGTGCGCGAGTCGGACATCCTCATCGACACGCTGACGTTCACCATCTGCACCGGCCAGGAGGAGTCCCGCGGCGACGGCATCGCCACCATCGAGGCCATCCGCGAGCTCAAGCGCCGACGGCCGGACGTCCAGACCACGCTCGGCCTGTCGAACATCTCCTTCGGCCTCAACCCGGCCGCCCGCATCGTCCTGAACTCGGTCTTCCTCGACGAATGCGTCAAGGCCGGGCTCGATTCGGCGATCGTCCACGCGAGCAAGATCCTGCCCATCGCCCGCCTCGAGGAGGAGCAGGTCAAAGTCGCCCTCGACCTGGTCTACGACCGGCGCGCGGAGGGCTACGACCCGCTGCAGAAGCTCATGGAGCTCTTCGACGGGGTCAACACCAAGTCGATGAAGGACGGCCGGGCCGAGGAGCTCCTCGCGCTGCCGCTCGACGAACGGCTGCAGCGCCGCATCATCGACGGCGAGAAGAACGGCCTGGGGGAGGACCTCGACGAGGCCCTGCTGACCCGCCCGGCCCTGGACATCGTCAACGACACCCTCCTCGAGGGCATGAAGGTCGTGGGCGAACTCTTCGGCTCCGGCCAGATGCAGCTCCCCTTCGTCCTGCAGTCCGCCGAGGTCATGAAGACCGCCGTCGCGCACCTCGAACCGCACATGGAGAAGACCGACGACGACGGCAAGGGCACCATCGTCCTCGCCACCGTCCGCGGCGACGTCCACGACA
>NZ_JBEXOV010000224.1:0-1447 GCF_040611715.1 Streptomyces sp. NPDC006544
CCCAATGCTGGTGATTTAGGTCGGGTGCTGCCGGGCGATGCTGATGGTGGCTGGTGCGGGTGGCGGCCAGTTGTGGTGTTCGGCTCGTTTGCGGGGCCAGTTGGACATCTTGCGTTTGATCACGCGGGGGCAGGTCCGGTGGCGTCGTCGGGGTAGCAGGCGCTGGGCGATCTCAGCCAGGGTGCGGGTCAGTGCCCTGGCGAGTCGGCCGGGGGGAAAACGCCGCCTGGGCGGGGACCTGGCGGCGCACGATACGCAGGGACCGGGTGAAGGAGATCCGGTCGGGATCGGTTTCGTGGTCCAGGGCGGCCTGGTGCATCAGCTGCCGGATGGCGTGGTGGACGAGCAGGAAGCCGTAGATCTCCTGCTCCACGCCCCAGGGGTACTTGGAGCGCAGGACGAGTTTCGGTCCGCGTTGATGGGTCTTGATCTCGTCGAAGGTGGTCTCGATCTCCCAGCGCTGGGCGTATAGCGCGGCCAGGTCGGCGGCCGGGGCGGCCTCGGGGTCGCAGATGGTAGTGATCAGCCGGTAGACGTCCCCGTCGCCGCCCGGGCCCAGCGTGTACTCGATCACGCGCACCGCCACCGGGTTGGCCCGTCGCTTGCGGTCGGTGTCGGCATGGACCGCGCTGAGGTAGGAGCCGTCCGGCAGACGCTGAAGCACCGGCAGGATGGCGTTCTTCTTCACCCGCCACAACAAGTCGGCTCCGGTGGAGCGGGCGGCCTGCCACAACTCGAATCCATAGAATCCGCGGTCGGCCAGCAGCAGCATGCCCGCCGTGAGACGGGAAAACAGCTGCCGCGACAGGGTCTGCTCGCTGGCCGCCAGCGGTCCGAGGGTCGTCGCGAAGACTGCGTGGGTGCCGCACTCGGCCAGAGCGACCACCCGTGCCTGTGGGAACGCGCCCTGCCCGCGACCGGATCCCGGCCGGCCGAAGAATGCCTCATTCGCCGACGTGTCCGCGACATCGAACGTCGTGCCGTCCACCGCGACCAGCCGCCACCGCCGATACCAGGCACCCGCGGTGCCGGCCACCGCCACCGGCCGGCACGCCCGCGCGAACAGCACCTTCAAGGGTTCGGTCCCCAACCGCTCCCGCGCCCGCCCGATCGCGGCGGTCGTCGGCACCCGCCACCCCTGCCGCCAGCGACGTTCACCCTGAAGTCCCTCGCCCAGCAGCCGCGCGACCTCCTCATACGGCTGGCCGAAGAACAGGCACATCGCGAGCACGAAGTAGACCACCACGCGGGCGGGCAGCAGCCGACTGCGCTGCTCGGCCCGCCCGCACTCCGCGACCACCTCATCAACCAGCCACGGCGGAAACGCCCGCGTCAACACCCCGACCGCGATCCGATCCGACAACCGCTCGCCCGCAGACGACTTCACCTGCCCCGCCCTCGCCACAACCCAACCAACGAGCCCGAGACACCTAAGTCACCAGCATTG
>NZ_JBEXOV010000225.1:0-1444 GCF_040611715.1 Streptomyces sp. NPDC006544
GGCAGCTGGCTCCCGCAGCCCGCCGCATGGGCCGGCCTGAGCGTCGCCGCGCAGACCGGCGACCCCCACTCCACCCTCGAGCTCTACCGCGCGGCGCTGCGGCTGCGCCGTTCGCACCCGGAGCTGGGCGCGGGCGACGCGGTGGAGTGGCTGGAGGCCCCCGAGGGCGTCCTGGCCTTCCGCCGGGGCGACTTCACCTGCACGGTGAACACCACGGCCGAGCCGGTGCGGATCCCCGCGCCGGGCACGGTCCTGCTGGCGAGCTCCGCACTGGCGGACCCCGACGTACTGGCACCCGACACGGCGGTGTGGTGGCAGGGGTGACCTCCCCGCTCCGGCTGACGGACATCGCCGCGCAGGCCGAGGTCAGCGAGGCGACCGTCAGCCGTGTCCTCAACGGCAAGGCGGGCGTGGCGTCCGGCACCCGTCACAAGGTGCTGGCCGCCATGGACCTGCTGGGCTACGAGCGCCCCGTGCGCCTGCGGCGACGCAGCAACGGGCTGGTCGGTCTGCTGATCCCCGAGCTCACCAACCCCATCTTCCCGGCGTTCGCACAGGTCATAGAGCAGGCGCTGGCGGGGCACGGCTACACGCCGGTGCTGTGCACGCAGACGCCGGGCGGGGCCACCGAGGACGAGCTGGTGGAGCAGTTGGAGGAGCGCGGGGTCACGGGCATCGTGTTCCTGTCCGGCCTGCACGCGGACTCCTCCGCGGACCCGGCCCGCTACCAGCGACTGGCCGCCCGGGGCGTCCCGTTCGTCATGATCAACGGCTTCAACGAGCAGGTACAGGCGCCGTTCATCTCCCCGGACGACCGCGCGGCGGCGGAGATGGCGGTACGCCACCTGGAGGACCTGGGCCACCGGCGGATCGGCCTCGCCATCGGGCCGACGCGCTACGTTCCGTCGGCCCGCAAGGAAGCGGGCTTCGTCGCCGCCCTTCCCTCGGCCAAGGCCGAAGGCCTGATCCAGCGCACCCTGTTCACGGTGGAGGGCGGCCACGCGGCGGGCGGGGCCCTGCTGGACCGCGGCTGCACGGGCATCGTGTGCGGCAGCGACCCCATGGCCCTCGGCGTGATCCGCGCGGCGCGCGAGCGGGGCCTGCGGGTCCCGGAGGACGTCTCGGTCGTCGGCTTCGACGACTCCCCGCTCATCGCCTTCACGGACCCCCCGCTGACCACGGTCCGCCAACCGGTCCGCGCGATGGCCACGGCGGCCGTCGGAGCCCTCCTCGAAGCGGTGGCCGGCACGCCGGTCCAGCGCACGGAGTACGTCTTCCAGCCGGAGCTGGTGGTGCGGGGGTCGACGGGGCAGGGGCCGGGGGTGTCGTGAGCTTCGCTGCGGCCTGTCGGGTGCGTTGACAGTTCCTGGGGGCGTCCCGGGAGTCCAGCGTCCTTCCGGTGCGGGCCGCCCCGTCAAGGGCGCTCCCTTCGGTCGCGTCGCTG
>NZ_JBEXOV010000226.1:0-1401 GCF_040611715.1 Streptomyces sp. NPDC006544
CAATGCCGTTGCATTAATGGTCGTGCCATCGGTAGTGCAGTGTGACCATGACTGGGGCTCGTCGGCTGCTGGCCGGCTCACCAGGCACTTTGCTGGCGAAGTGCGTGATGCACGACTTGATTCTTCGTGGGCAGTCGCGTGAGCGTCGTGGCGGCAGCAGGGCAGCCGCGATCTCGGCGAGGCCGAGCCGGCGGTCACGTCGTCGGGCCGAGGGGGGAAAAGCCGGACGGTGCGATCACCGAACGGCGGACGACGTGCAGTGCCCGGATGAATGACGTCCGCTCGGCAGGACCCTGGGTGAGGCGAGCCGCCTCACCCAGGAGCTCTCGGGTCGCGTGGTGGACGATGAGGTGGGCGAATATCTCCTGCCGCACCCCGTCCGGTGTCTGCGACCTGAGGACCGGCCTGTCCCGCTGGTGAGTTTTGATCTCGTCGAAGACCAACTCGACCTCCCACCGCCGTGCATAGAGGGCCGCGAGTTCCTCAGCCGGGTACTTCTCGTAGTCCAGCAGGCTTGTGATGAGCCGGACCACTTCAGCCCGCCCGTCGATCCGGTACTCGATCACCCGGACCACCGCCGGCGGGGCCTTCAGCGTCCCGGCCGCCTTGCTGTGCTTGCTCGGCTCGATGCGGGCCAGATAGCTTCCGTCGGCCAGGACGTCCTGAACCCGGCGGGCCTTGCGCTGCTCGATCCGCCACAGCAGGTGGGCACCCTGCTCGCGCAGGCGGTGCCACCTGGCCAATCCCCACAGCCCCCGGTCGGCCAGAAGCAGAGTTCCCTTGCCGGCATGCCGGTCGAGTTCGTCGGAGACGATCCGCTCGGAGTCCTTCCATCCGCCGATCGCCGCGTCCAGCACCGTATGGGACGAGCATTCCGCGATGGCGACCACCCGTGCCATGGGATAGCCCAACGGACTGCGCTGTGAGCCCGACTTACCGAAAGTCTCCCGGTTTCCGGCAGCGTCAGGGACTGCCAGCAGCATCCCGTCCAGGGCCAGTACACGCAGACCTCGAAAGAGGTCGCTGTCCTGGCCCAGCGGACGGACGACAGCCCGGTGCAGGTCGCGCATCACCTGCCACCCCAGCCGTTGCCGAGCTCTGGTCAGCGACGACTTGTTCACTCCGGGCCACTCCCGCAACCCCGACTCGCCCGCTTTGAGCAGCCGTAGGACCTCGAGGTAGTCGACCCGCGGGAACAGGCACAACGCGAGGACGAAGTACACGGTGAACCGCGCCGACAGCAGACGGCGACGCTTCTCCCCGCGCCCCGCTTCACCAACGACCCGGTCCACCAGCTCAGGCGGACACGACCGGGTCAAGATCCCAAGCCCCAGCCGCTCCAGACGCGACACCAACACGAACGGCTCAACGCCCACCCCGCCCCAAAAGCAACGGCATTGG
>NZ_JBEXOV010000227.1:0-1364 GCF_040611715.1 Streptomyces sp. NPDC006544
CATAGCATTCCTCCATTGATAGTATTGTACCATAACTTGAAAGCACTTATATAAATTAACATAGAATAAATTACGGGTTAATGAACAATAAATGCAAATGATTTTAATAATCTTAATAAGAAAAGAAGAGTGTTCAGAAAATGACCATTTTCTGAACATCTGATAAAAAAGGAAAAACGATTAGAACGCTTTTCTTTTTTATGTCTATTTATTTGATAATAGTCCAAAAACACTAAACAGGCTTTTAGTGATCCTTGCCTTCAATCGTTTCGATATCGCCTTTGCCGTCACGGGACACGATGGCCTTGATAGCGGCAGTGATGCCTAAAACATCATCATCCAATGACAACGCTGGTGTTTCCGGACGAGTGACAACCTGTTCCGGCAAAAATGGAATATGCATGAAGCCGGCCTTAATATCGGGAAACATCTTATCCCGCATATACTGTACCTGATAAAAAATGTGGTTGCAGACGTAAGTGCCTGCTGTGTTGGAGACTGCTGACGGAACACCAGCTTCCCGAATGGCTTTGGCCATGGCCTTAATTGGTAACTGGGTAAAGTAGGCATTCTCGCCATCGCCATGAATCGTGTGATTAAGTGGCTGATACCCGGCATTATCTTGAATCCGACCGTCATCCAAGTTAATCGCAACTCGCTCCGGCGTGAGTTCAAACCGGCCACCAGCCTGACCAATGCTCAACACATAGTCAGGCTTTTCTTTGGCAATAGCATCTTTAACGACATCGGCTGAAACATTAAACTTTGTCGGAATTTCCAATTTAACGATTTGTGCCCCAGCAATTTCATCCGGCAAACGTTTCACGGCTTCAATCGCAGGATTAATTTTATCGTCGCCAAAGGGATCAAATCCGGTAACAAGAATTTTCATGAGAAGATTTCCTTTCTAAAATGCCAAGAAGTACAGAAGCTATCGAGAAGTGTATCTTGTACCATCTTTAAGACGTTGGAGTCTTTGATGGGTAGGACAATTTGTTGCGCCATGATTTATATATACCTTTCTGAAATTAAATAATTAAACTTATAATAGGCTCCGCCTTTTTATGACCACATTAAAAAACTAAACAAAAAGAACACCATATAAATTTTGTACGTGGTCTTCTTTTTGCTTTGAATCATTTCATTCCCTTGCTAAACCATTAGAAGCTTATTGTCAGTTTCAATAATACATCCAGTTACAGTTTACAAGACAATCTCCTACCATAGCTCTTTAGTGGTATCAGCATAAATTTATCATTCCATTACTAAAAGTTACTTAAAAATCCTTTTACTTTCTCATACATATTTTGAGTTTCTATATCATTATATTCTAATAGCAATTCAGGATCAGAAAACAAATATCC
>NZ_JBEXOV010000228.1:0-1362 GCF_040611715.1 Streptomyces sp. NPDC006544
GGGGTCACGGTCGGTGACCCCGTCCTGTCGCGAGGCGAAGTGTCCGCCGGTTCGGATGGTGTGAGCGGTGCAGGTGCTAGAAGGGTTCTCTGATTTGATCAAATTGGACTTCTCCATGGAATCTTTAATGACTATTGCAATTATTGGGGCCGCATTTATTGGAGAATGGGCCGAAGGTTCTATTGTAGTAATACTATTTGCTATTAGCGAAGCTTTGGAACGATTTTCAATGGATAAAGCAAGACAGTCGATTCGTTCTCTTATGGATATAGCTCCCAAAGAAGCTCTTATCAGGAGAAACAATGTAGAGCAATTAGTCAGTGTCGATAAAATCGATATCGACGATATTATGATCATTAAACCCGGACAAAAAATAGCCATGGATGGGCTTGTTATCAACGGTCATTCTTCAGTAAATCAAGCAGCAATAACAGGAGAATCGGTTCCTGTTGAAAAACAGTTAGATGATGAAGTGTTTGCAGGAACACTAAATGAAGAAGGTGTTCTTGAAGTCAAAGTAACAAAAAAAGTAACGGATACAACGATTGCCAAAATCATTCACTTAGTTGAAGAAGCGCAAGGAGAACGAGCTCCTGCACAAGCCTTTGTAGATAAATTTGCAAAATACTATACGCCATTCATAATTATTATGGCCCTTTTGATAGTGGTTGTTCCTCCGCTATTCTTTGGTGGTGACTGGAATAAATGGCTTTACCAAGGGTTATCCATTTTAGTTGTCGGATGTCCTTGTTCATTAGTGATCTCAACACCTGTTTCAATTGTTTCGGCTATTGGTAATGCAGCAAAAAATGGTGTTTTAGTAAAAGGCGGAGTCTATCTGGAAGAAATTGGTCATTTGAGAGCAATTGCTTTCGATAAGACTGGAACCTTAACAAAAGGAAAGCCTGTCGTAACGGATTTCATTGCAACCAGTTCTGAAACTGATATAAATTATCTATCGATTATTTCATCGTTGGAATCTCTTTCTCAACACCCATTAGCTTCTGCTATTTTAAACGAAGCGGATAAAACTAATGTGGATTACAAGTCAATACAAATCGAGGATTTCCAATCTATCACAGGTAAAGGACTTACAGGTATACATCAAAACATACGTTACTATATTGGAAGCCCTAAACTGTTTTCTGCATCAGTAATCGAAGAAACAGCGGTCAAAGTACAATACAGACAATTTCAAGAACAAGGGAAAACCGCCATGTATTTCGGTACTGACGAACAAATTTTAGGAGTAATTGCTGTCGCGGATGAAGTAAGAGATTCAAGTGCTGCCGTTATTTCTGAACTCCACAAGTTGTCAATTGAACACACTATTATGCTTACTGGTGATAATACTAAAACCGC
>NZ_JBEXOV010000229.1:0-1345 GCF_040611715.1 Streptomyces sp. NPDC006544
GGCGAATTCAAGGGGTCGTGGCAACACCGCTGGTCATGCGGCTGTTGTGAGGAGCTTAGCGAGGCGCTCGGCTGGGGTTTCCCAGTCGAGCGTCTTGCGTGGGCGGCCGTTGAGTTCGGCTGCGACGGCGTCCAGATGCTCGCGGCTGTGCCGGGAGAGGTCGGTGGCCTTGGGGAAGTACTGCCGCAGCAGTCCGTTCGTGTTCTCGTTTGAGCCGCGCTGCCAGGGGCTGGAGGGGTCGCAGAAGTAGACCGGCATGCCCGTGGCCATGGAGAACTGGTGGTGCAGGCCCATCTCGGAGCCCTGGTCCCAGGTGAGCGAGCGTCGCAGGTGGGCCGGGAGTTGGCCGATCGTGTCGATGAGTGCGTCGCGGACGGTGATGGTGTCGCGGTTGCCGGGCAAGTGGACCAGCATCACGTAGCGGGTGGTCCGCTCGACCAGGGTGCCGATCGCGGAGCCGTTGTTCTTGCCGATGATCAGGTCGCCTTCCCAGTGACCGGGAACGGCCCGGTCATCGGCCTCGGCCGGCCGGTCGCTGATCATCACCATCGGTGCCGGATAGCGCGGAACACGCTGGTCAGGACGGCGCTGAGGCTTGCGGAGGGTGCGGCCGGTCCGCAGGGCCCTGGTGAGTTCTCGGCGCAGTTCACCCCGGCCTTGGACGTAGAGGGCCTGGTAGATCGTCTCGTGCGACACGTGCATCTCCGGCTGGCCGGGGAAGTGCAGGCGCAGACTCCGGCTGATCTGCTCGGGACTCCACTTCAGCCCCAGCCACGACTGGATGGTGTCACGCAGCAGCGGACATGCCGCGATCTTCCCGCCCTTGGGACGGGGCCGCCTGGCCCGTGCGCGGGCATGCGCTGCGTGCGGCCGGTACTGGCCGTTCGCGGGATGGCGGTTGCGGCGGATCTCCCGGCTGACGGTGGACGGGCTGCGTCCGAGCTCGGCCGCGATCGCACGGACGGTGGCCTTCTCCCGCAGCCGGTCAGCGATGTGTATCCGCTCGTCCTCGCCGAGATACCGGGAGTCCCCGCGGACCTCGATCAGCCGCGTCTTCGCGGTTCTGACGGCACGGACCGCGACCGAGGACGCATCTTTCGCCCTCGGCCGCGGTCTCTTCGCCCGGCCCTTCGGCCGTCCGTACCGCCACTCCCTGCCGGTCCGATCGTGGACCCCCACGATCCGGCAGGCCTGCGCGTTACTCATTCCTTGATCCACAAGGGAAAGGTAGAGCTCACGCTCCTCCAGGAGCTTCCTGGGCCCCTGCGGCCTCCGGTCTTCCCTGACATCGAAGTCCACTGCAACTCCCTACGGACGGGTGTTGCAACGACCTCTTGAACTGAAG
>NZ_JBEXOV010000230.1:0-1307 GCF_040611715.1 Streptomyces sp. NPDC006544
CCGAAGAGTTCGCCCACGACCTTCATGCCCTCGAGGAGGGTGTCGTTGACGATGTCCAGGGCCGGGCGGGTCAGCAGGGCCTCGTCGAGGTCCTCTCCCAGGCCGTTCTTCTCGCCGTCGATGATGCGGCGCTGCAGCCGTTCGTCGAGCGGCAGCGCGAGGAGTTCCTCGGCCCGGCCGTCCTTCATCGACTTGGTGTTCACGCCCTCGAAGAGGGCCATGAGCTTCTGCAGCGGGTCGTAGCCCTCCGCGCGCCGGTCGTAGACCAGGTCGAGGGCGGTGGTGACCTGCTCCTCGTTGAACCGGGCGATGGGCAGGATCTTGCTCGCGTGGACGATCGCCGAGTCCAGGCCGGCCTTGACGCATTCGTCGAGGAAGACCGAGTTGAGCAGGACGCGGGCGGCCGGGTTGAGGCCGAAGGAGATGTTCGACAGGCCGAGCGTGGTCTGGACGTCCGGCCGTCGGCGCTTGAGCTCGCGGATGGCCTCGATGGTGGCGATGCCGTCGCCGCGGGACTCCTCCTGGCCGGTGCAGATGGTGAACGTCAGCGTGTCGATGAGGATGTCCGATTCCCGGATGCCCCAGTTGGTGGTGAGGTCCTCGATGAGCCGCTCGGCGATGGCGACCTTGTGCTCGGCGGTGCGGGCCTGGCCCTCCTCGTCGATGGTCAGCGCGATCAGCGCCGCGCCGTGTTCCTGGGCGAGGCGGGTGACCTGCGCGAAGCGGGACTCGGGGCCGTCGCCGTCCTCGTAGTTGACGGAGTTGATGACGGCGCGGCCGCCGAGCTTCTCCAGGCCGGCCCGCAGGACGGGGACCTCGGTGGAGTCCAGGACGATCGGCAGGGTGGAGGCGGTCGCGAAGCGGCCGGCGAGTTCCTTCATGTCGGCGACGCCGTCGCGGCCCACGTAGTCCACGCACAGGTCGAGCATGTGCGCGCCCTCGCGGATCTGGTCGCGGACCATCTCCACGCAGTCGTCCCAGCGGGCTTCCAGCATGGCGTCGCGGAACTTCTTCGAGCCGTTGGCGTTCGTCCGCTCGCCGATCGCCATGTAGGAGATGTCCTGGCGGAAGGGGACCGTCTGGTAGAGCGAGGAGGCGCCGGGCTCGGGGTTCGGCTCGCGCACGGCCGGGTCCAGGCCGCGGACGCGTTCGACGACCTGGCGCAGGTGTTCGGGGGTGGTGCCGCAGCAGCCGCCGACGAGGGAGAGCCCGTAGTCGCGGACGAAGGATTCCTGGGCGTCGGCGAGCTCGGGGGCGGAGAGCGGGTAGTGGGCGCCGTTCTTGCCGAGGACCGGGAGGCCGGCGTT
>NZ_JBEXOV010000231.1:0-1216 GCF_040611715.1 Streptomyces sp. NPDC006544
AGCCAGCCAAGCTCATCTCATATGAACTCTTATAGTTGAACATTTTTCTTGGATAATGGTTCATCCAATACTCGATAGCGGCGACTTCTTCAGGGGTCGTCTTTGTTGTGCCTTTTGGCAGATGCCTACGAATCATTCGGTTATGGTTTTCATTCGTCCCTCGCTCAAAGCTCGCGTAGGCGTGTGCATAGTAAACTGGACAGCTTACGACCTCAGAGAGCCTTGCAAATTCATGGCCATTGTCAGGGGTAATGGATTTGAAGTCATAACTTTTTTGAAGTTCCACCAGCTCATCATTGACCGCCTGTGCTGTTTTCCCATCAATCAAGCGAATGATCTCCGTGCGGTATTTTCGCTCTGTGAGCGTCAAAAGCACCTTGTTCTTAGCTCTCGTAAGAATGACCGTGTCAATCTCGTAATGCCCCACTTCTAAGCGATTGTTAATGAACTCAGGCCGTTCTTCAATAGACTTACCAAAAGGATGCTTTGGCGCACGAGGTTTGATTTTCTTTGCCGCCTTATACTGCGGATAGAAAAGATGATGACGCTTGGCTTCTAACCAGCCCCAGTTGACCCAATTGTAGAGGCTGCTCAGAGAAACTCCTTTTAGAGCCTGATGAATGACTTCCAAAGAGTCCTTGTCTTCTTTAAGACGTGTACTCACATAACAATCAATCTCAGTCGTGAGTTTACTCGGACGAACACTGTGAGCCCTCAATCCTTCATAATTTTCTTGAGCCTTTTTAGCAGAGTATTTTACCTTCCGCTTGAGCTGGATTTCCCCTCGCTTCATCTCTCTGTCAATCGTCCCATGAGCTTTATTCAATAAGCGCGCAATCTCACGGTTGCTCAGTCCTTCTTTATTGTGCCAACGTTCAATGTTTAAACGGTCTTGATTGGTCAGGTGTTTCCCTTTGCTCTGGCTTGTGATAGAATAGTCTTGCATCTGAATTTCCTTTTTATACTATTTGGTCGAACTTCTAGTATAAGAGATTCAGATGTTTTTTGCTTGACTCAAGGTGGCTAACTTCATTTTACAATTTGCGATTAATTATTAAATTTAAAAAAATAAAAAAATAGGAGAGAAAAAATGGCAAAACGTATTATTGGTACAACACCAAAAGAAGATGGTTTTCGGATGCCTGGTGAATTTGAAGCTCAAGATCAAATTTTTATGATCTGGCCCGAACGTCCAGATAACTGGCGTGATGGAGCA
>NZ_JBEXOV010000232.1:0-1206 GCF_040611715.1 Streptomyces sp. NPDC006544
GAGGCAGAAACAAAGTCAATTGTCACTTAATTTGGAAAAGTACAAACAATATGCAGAAAATAGCGGTGTAAAAAACATTCAGCTGTACAGTGGAGAAGGTGATCCGGCCGAGGAAATTACTAAGACGATTTTGCCAGCAACATCTGCAGATATCTTAATCATTGGATCGCGATCAATGCATGGAATTAAAGGATATTTTGGTTCGCATGCTACTTATATGGTTAAAAATTCTCCAATCTCAATTACAGTTATTAAGTAAATATTGCAGATAATATGTATTTGGGTCAATATCTTGGACAAATTGGTTCTGTTGCGAAGTTTGAAAATCAAACGCGCTCTCTCTGAACTCCAAATATCTTAGGCTGGTATTCCCATTAATACCTTGATTTCAGTAGACACCGAAAAGCCGAAGAGCGTTCCATTTCTTCGGTTCTTTTTATATATTCCTCGAATGGTCTCCATGCCCTTAATCGTGGAAGAGGCTGTACGGAGACTTTGATAAAATTTATTTCGTCGTTTAATAGGTCGATGGTCTTGTTCTATTAAATTGTTAAGATACTTCACAGTTCGGTGCTCTGTCTTAGTATATAAACCCACACTCTGTAACTTTCTAAAGGCGGAGCCAAGAGAAAGTGCTTTATCGGTCACAATTGCTTTCGGCTCACCAAACTGTTTATGGAGTCGTTTTAAGAAAGCATAGGCTGCTTGCGTATCCCGTTTCTTTCGTAACCAGATATCTAAGGTTAAGCCGTCCGCATCAATTGCACGATAAAGATAATGCCAACGTCCCTTAATTTTGATATAGGTTTCGTCCATTTTCCATGAATAGAAGGATTGTCTATTTTTCTTCTTCCAAAGATAATAGAGGACTTTGCTGTACTCTTGCACCCAACGATAAACCGTAGTATGACAAACATTTATTCCACGATCATATAACAATTCCTGAACTTCACGATAGCTTAGATTGTAACGCGGGTAGTAACCAACAGCGACAATAATGATGTCTTTTTTGAATTGTTTGCCTTTAAAATGATTCATTACTCTGTCCTCTCTGTCTTTTTTCTCAATTTTACACTAAAATAGATTTTTTGGAAAACTTTGCAACAGAACCCTTTCGGTTTTGAACCTCAAGGGGAACACTCGTTTGATAAAGCGTCTCAATGGTTGTCAGTAAATAAACAAAAACTTTTGGAAGTGTGCTATTAT
>NZ_JBEXOV010000233.1:0-1203 GCF_040611715.1 Streptomyces sp. NPDC006544
GCATGAGTAGCGATACACACGTGAGTAACGTGTGCGGCGAGTGACTATGGGTTCCTGGGTCATGCTGATCTGCCCTGGGTTAGTCGGGACCTAAGGCGAGGCCGAAAGGCGTAGTCGATGGACAACTGGTTGATATTCCAGTACTAGATATGATCGTGATGGAGGGACGCAGTAGGCTAAGAGATGCCAGTTAATGGATTCTGGTCTAAGCAGTGAGGTGTGAGATGTGTCAAATGCATTTCTCTTTAACATTGAGCTGTGATGGGGAAGCAACTACGGTTGCGAACTCTCTGATGTCACACTGCCAAGAAAAGCTTCTAGCGTAAAGTCATATCTACCCGTACCGCAAACCGACACAGGTAGTCGAGGCGAGTAGCCTCAGGTGATCGAGAGAACTCTCGTTAAGGAACTCGGCAAAATAGCCCCGTAACTTCGGGAGAAGGGGTGCTGGTGTAAAAGCCAGCCGCAGTGAATAGGCCCAAGCAACTGTTTATCAAAAACACAGCTCTCTGCTAAACCGCAAGGTGATGTATAGGGGGTGACGCCTGCCCGGTGCTGGAAGGTTAAGAGGAGTGCTTAGACGTAAGTCGAAGGTATGAATTGAAGCCCCAGTAAACGGCGGCCGTAACTATAACGGTCCTAAGGTAGCGAAATTCCTTGTCGGGTAAGTTCCGACCCGCACGAAAGGCGTAATGATTTGGGCACTGTCTCAACGAGAGACTCGGTGAAATTTTAGTACCTGTGAAGATGCAGGTTACCCGCGACAGGACGGAAAGACCCCATGGAGCTTTACTGTAGTTTGATATTGAGTACCTGTAAGTCATGTACAGGATAGGTAGGAGCCATTGAAATAGGGACGCTAGTTTCTATTGAGGCGTTGTTGGGATACTACCCTTGACTTATGGTTACTCTAACCCGCTGGCATAATCGGCCAGGGAGACAGTGTCTGACGGACAGTTTGACTGGGGCGGTCGCCTCCTAAAGAGTAACGGAGGCGCTCAAAGGTTGGCTCAGATTGGTTGGAAATCAATCGTAGAGTGTAAAGGTAAAAGCCAGCTTGACTGCGAGAGCTACAACTCGAGCAGGTAGGAAACTAGGACTTAGTGATCCGGTGGTACCGCATGGAAGGATCACCGACTCCCCGTGCCCGGTGTGCGAGGGGCGCCGGCTGCGCCCGGAGGCGCTGGCCGTGACGTTCGCGGG
>NZ_JBEXOV010000234.1:0-1186 GCF_040611715.1 Streptomyces sp. NPDC006544
GCTGCGCCCGCTCCCACCGCTGGACCTGACGACGGCGGCTTCGCCGGAGGACTTCCGTGCGGCGGTCGCCGCGGCGCTGGCCTCGCCGGACAACGGGGATAATTTCCGCCGTCTTCAGGCTGTGCACCAATGTAAAAGAAAGTACTTGGTACAACTTGCCCATAATATGAAAAATCTTCAGAAGGATTTTGTGGTCCTAAATCGACTATATTATTGACTTCTGAAATATTCTGATCTTTTAAGCTGTCAACTACAAAGTGAGTGAGATTTTCTGAATTAAAGAGTACAGGATAGTTATCGTCATAATCTACAATCACTTCAACCCCAAAGGTTACTCCAACGCCTTTAGCAATTTGTTTCACTTGGTCTCGGATGACTTTTCTAGTTGTTTCTTTCATCATCCGAACATCCCCTTTTAACACTACTTTATCTTGTATAGCATTAAAACTTCCTGCTCCATCAAATGATCCAATAGTTACAGTACCCATGTCAAATGGATCTATTCTTCTTGAAATTACTGTTTGGAGTTCAGTTACAAAGTAACTAGCGGCTACTATTGCATCATTACTTAATTGTGGCATAGAAGCGTGACCTCCGTTTCCTTTGATTGTAATGGTGAAATTAGAACGTCCCGTTTGAGTTTCTTTATTATGATAGGCAATGACCCCTGTTTTAATTGTAGTCATCACATGAACCCCGATCATATTATCGACACCGTCAAGAGCTCCTGCTTTAATCATACCTTTGGCACCACCAGGAGATACTTCCTCTGCTGGTTGATGGACAATTCTAACTCTTCCCGGAAGTTCTTGTTTTATTTTTACTAGTTCTCTAGCAAGTACCATCAAATATGCAGTATGTGCATCGTGTCCACAGGCATGCATTACTCCTGGATTGACCGATTTAAAACTTAAATCATTATCTTCAAAAATAGCAAGAGCATCAAAGTCTGCTCTCAAAGCAAGAGTTTTTCCGGATTTTCCACCTTCAATATCAACGATGATTCCAAATCCCTTTCCGATAAGTTTTGGTTCACAGTCAAGTTCTTTATAAAAGCCCATAATATACTTAAATGTTTCTTTTTCTTGAAAAGAAATTTCTGGGTATTGATGAAGATGACGCCTAATTTGAATCATTTCATTCTCATATTGTGTTAAGCTAGTCAACAAATTATTAAGTAGTTTCA
>NZ_JBEXOV010000235.1:0-1160 GCF_040611715.1 Streptomyces sp. NPDC006544
CTAGTGTCCTGCGCCAGTAGTTGATCGTTATTTGTTGTGTGACTTCTGCTGCTGGTGCGTCTGTTCCTCGTCGGGGCCCGAAGCTGGAGCCGCTGCTGCTCTCGGTTGATGAGCGGGCGGTGTTGGAGCGGTGGACGCGTCGGGCGATGTCGGCCCAGGCTCTGGCCCTGCGCGCGCGTATTGTGCTGGCGTGTGCGGGGCCGGAGGTGCCGCCGATCGTTGTGGTCGCCCGGGACCTGCGGGTGACCGCGGACACGGTCCGCAAGTGGCGTCGGCGGTTCCTCGCTGAGCGGCTGGACGGGCTGGTGGACGAGCCCCGGCCGGGCCGGCCGCCCACCATCACCGTCGACCAGGTGGAGTCGGTTGTGGTCACGACGCTGGAGGAACTCCCGAAGAACGCCACCCACTGGTCTCGCAAGTCGATGGCGGACCGCAGCGGCCTGTCGAAGTCCACCGTGGGTCGGATCTGGCGGAAGTTCCAGATCAAGCCGCATCTGACGGACACCTTCAAGCTGTCGACGGACCCGTTGTTCGTGGAGAAGGTCTACGACGTCGTGGGCCTGTACTTCAACCCGCCCGAGGGCGCGGTGGTGCTCTCGGTGGACGAGAAGTCCCAGATCCAGGCCCTGGACCGGTCTCAGCCGGTCCTGCCGATGATGCCCGGGATGCCCGAGCGGCGGACCCACGACTACGTCCGCAACGGCTTGACCACCTTGTTCGCGGCGTTCGATGTCGCCACCGGCGAGGTCATCAGCGCCCTGCACCGCCGGCACCGGGCAGCCGAGTTCAAGAAGTTCTTGATCAGGATCGACAAAGAGGTCCCCGCGCATCTCCAGATCCACCTGATCGTGGACAACTACGGCACCCACAAGACCCCGGCGATCAGGACGTGGCTGGGTAAGCACCCCCGCTTCCAGCTGCATTTCACTCCGACCGGCTCCTCGTGGATCAACCAGGTGGAGCGGTGGTTCGGCTTCCTGGCCGACCAGATGATCCGCCGTGGCGCACACAAGAACGTCCAGGCCCTCGAAGCCGACATCCGCAAGTGGGTCAAGAACTGGAACGAAGACCCCAAGCCGTTCATCTGGACCAAGACAGCCGAGGAGATCCTGGACTCCCTCGCCCGCTTCTGCCGACGGATCTCTGGCGCAGGACACTAG
>NZ_JBEXOV010000236.1:0-1139 GCF_040611715.1 Streptomyces sp. NPDC006544
CTAGTGTTCTGAGTCTTGAGTTCTGTTCAGATGTGTAGGCTTAGCCTATGGCTCGGATGGGGCGGCCGAAGGCCGAGTTGACGCTGTCGGACGAGGAACGGGCCGCACTGGAGGGGTGGGTGCGGCGTCGTTCCACGCCGCAGGCGTGGGCTTTGCGGTGCCGGATCATCCTGGCCTGCGCCGAGGGTGTCTCGAACAAGGACGTGGCTGTCCGTCTCGGATCAACGCCTCAGGCGGTCGGCCGTTGGCGGGCCCGTTTCGTGCAGTACCGAATCGCGGGCCTGGGAGACATGCCGCGTTCCGGCGGCCCCAGATCGGTGACGGACGAGCAGGTTGCCGCAGTGGTCACCAGGACCTTGGAGTCCAAGCCGAAGAACGCGACGCACTGGTCGACGCGGTCGATGGCGAAGGAAATGGGCCTGTCCCAGTCCTCGGTCTCACGGATCTGGCGGGCGTTCGGCCTGCAGCCGCACCGCTCGGAGACCTTCAAGCTGTCGACCGACCCGTACTTCGTCGACAAGGTCCACGATGTCGTCGGTCTTTATCTGGACCCGCCCGAGCGGGCGCTGGTGTTCTGCGTGGACGAGAAGTCGCAGATCCAGGCCCTGGACCGGTCCCAGCCGGTGCTGCCGATGATGCCCGGGGTCCCGGAGCGGTCAACGCACGACTACGTCCGGGCCGGCACGACCACCCTGTTCGCCGCACTCAACGTGGCCACCGGCAAGGTGATCGGCTCCCTGCACCGCCGCCATCGGGCCGAGGAGTTCAAGAAGTTCCTGGTCAAGCTTGACAGGGAAGTGCCGGCAGGCCTGGACGTCCATCTGATCTGCGACAACTACGCCACCCACAAGACCCCGGACATCAAGAAGTGGCTGCTCGGCCACCCCCGGTTCCACCTGCACTTCACCCCGACCGGGTCGTCCTGGCTGAACCTGGTCGAGCGATGGTTCGCCGAACTCACCAACAAGCAGATACGGCGAGGCGTCCACAAGTCCGTCCAGGCCCTCGAGAAGGACATCCGTGACTGGATCGCCGCCTGGAACACCGACCCCAAGCCCTACATCTGGACCAAGACCGCAGACGAGATCCTCGAACGCCTCGCCAGCTATCTGAACAGAATTCCCGACTCAGAACACTAG
>NZ_JBEXOV010000237.1:0-1122 GCF_040611715.1 Streptomyces sp. NPDC006544
GGCGTTGTCCGCACCGGAGAGCGTGAAGGTGCCCTCCTCGTCGACCCGCTTGGGGTGACCGCCGGTGGTGCCGGAGAGCGGGAAGTCGGTCGAGGTGACGGCCGCGGAGGGCGAAGAACGGTCGACGAAGAAGTAGCACCGCTCGCTGTCGGTGCTCTGCAGGGTGTCGTCCTGCGTGTTCGCGAACCAGTAGTACTTGTGCCCGTCCTTCAGGGTCCCGAAGTCGGCGGTGACGTCCCCGGAAGAGGCGTTCCAGCCGGTGTTGACGTACTGGGCGCTGCCGTTGTTGTCCTCGTCCACGAGGGCGAAGTTCGACTGGAGCTGGCGCCCGGTGGGGGAGGTGGTGGCGACGGTCACCGACGTGTTGGAAGTGAGGCCGATCCAGCCCGGGTTGTCCCAGGGGTTGACGGCGCCGGCCGTGCGGCAGGCGGCGTAGGTGCCGGTGGCGGCGAAGCCGGGGGTGGGGCTGGTGCGGGGGGTCCCGATGACGGGTCGGATGTCGTAGGTGACCGTGACGTGCGGGGTGTTGGTGAACCGCTGGCGGTAGTACATGTTGCCTTCGTCGTCCGGCGCGAAGCCGAACGTGAAGTGGGGCCACTTGTCCCGGGCGGCGGCCTTCATCTGGCTGGTGACGTCGTACTGGATCTCACCCGTGCCCGACATCCAGACGCCACCGATCTTGGGGCAGCCGCCCATCCGCGAGTTCTTGTCGCAGGGCTGGTTGTTCCAGGTGGTCGGGTTGTTGATGGGGCCGGTCTGGTACAGGCCCATCGGGGTCGACGTGCTGGGGCTCGAGGAGGAGGTGACGGTGGCGCGGAGCCTGGCGTCGATGACCTCGGTGTCGTAGATCGTCGAGTTGATCCCGACCTGGAAGTAGGCGCGCTCGCGGCCCTTGCGGGTGCACGTGGAGTAGCCGCAGTAGCCGGTGGCCGGGGTGTTCTGGCCGTCGGTGGTCGAGTTGTACTCGTTGGTGTCCGGGTACGCCTCCTGGACCTGCGACCACGCGCGCGTGGTGTTGTCGGCGGAGGGGTTGACGCCCGGGTCGATGTACCAGGGGCCGGTGCCCTGGCCGAGGAGGGAGGTGTCGGGGGTCAGGTCGATGCCGGTGGCGTCGGCCTTGAC
>NZ_JBEXOV010000238.1:0-1096 GCF_040611715.1 Streptomyces sp. NPDC006544
AGAATGGAAGTGAAAAATGAAAACAGGAGATAAAATTACATTATCAAATGGAGAACAAGCAACAGTCGTTTCTGGAGATATTAATCTTTATAAGAATGCACTAATTGTTGAATTAGAAAACCATGATGTCAGGGTTGTTGATAGAGAAACCCTGACACTTGCTAAAGCAAATCCTCATGAAAATCTGGGGAATCACAAGAAAATCAATAAGTTTTAAATAGACCAATTTGACTTTGGTAAGAATAGGTGTTACTATTAAGAGGTAGGTTTTGTCTCGAGTTTAAATGTTTTAGGAATGCACTTTTTCGCAAAATAGGATTTACAGATGATGCGAAAGGATGTATTATATGAATAAAGGAACAATAAATTGGTTTAACGCTGACAAAGGCTATGGTTTTATTATGGCAGATGATATGCAAGATGTGTTTGCTTATCTCTTATCTATTCAGGGAAATGATTTTAAAAAATACGATGAAGGTCAAAAGGTTACTTTTGATATCAAAATGACGTCTCGTGGACGTTATGCTTCAAACGTACATAAAAGATAAATGAGTTAAAGCATGGGGTGTCCTTTGCTTTTTTATTTATTGCTATTGCAAAAATGAATTAAAATGTTATACTGAGTGAGGGAAAGATTAGTTGCTTTCCCTACAGTTCATAAAATCCATGTCACTACGATATGGATTTTATTAATCAGAGAGTAGTTTGACATTGAGTATAATTAGTGTTATTATGAAGAAGTAGATTTTGTCATGAGTAAAATGTTTTATCGATTCACTTTTCGCAAAATGAGATTTACAATTTTGTCGAAAGGAAATAAATATTATGGCAAATGGAACAGTAAAATGGTTTAACGCAGATAAAGGATTTGGCTTTATCACTTCAGAAGAAGGCAAAGATTTGTTCGCTCACTTCTCAGCAATCCAATCTGATGGATTCAAATCACTTGATGAAGGTCAAAAAGTTGAATTTGATGTTGAAGAAGGTCAACGTGGTCTTCAAGCAGTCAATATCACAAAAGCATAATTGTATCTGAAAATCGTGCAAAAACTGGAGTCATGACTTCAGTTTTTTTATATTCAGTTGCAATTATGAG
>NZ_JBEXOV010000239.1:0-1046 GCF_040611715.1 Streptomyces sp. NPDC006544
AGTTCTTCCCCCTGCGCGGGGTGGAATCCGGTAGGACTGTGGTCGTGACGCGTAGGCAACTCACCAATGCTCAGTGGAAGTTCATCGAGCCGTATCTGCCGATCGGTAGGTACGGCCCGTACCCGGAACGGTTGCGGGAGCAGTTCGAGGGTGTGATCTGGCGGTTCCGCTCCAGCGCCCAGTGGCGGGAGATGCCTGCCGAGTTCGGCCCCTGGGCGACTGTCTACGGGCGTTTCCGGGTCTGGCGGGACGCCGGTGTCTTCTCCGCGCTGCTGGAAGGCCTGATCGCTGAGGGTGCCCGCGCGGGAGGAACAGACTTGTCGCTGGTCAGCGTGGACTCCACTACGGTCCGCGCCCACCATGACGCCGCAGGGATGCGCGTCAGCAAGCACCTCATGGAGGCCCTGGAAGAAGCCGCGCAGGAACAGGAGGCGGCCCGGCAAAAAGGGGCGGGTCAGAGGAACAGAACGGACAGGCCGAGCGTCGACGCATCCGGCGCAGACGCAAGATCCGCCTGAAAGAGGCCCTGCTCGGAAGGTCCCGTGGCGGACTGACCAGCAAGATTCATCTCGCCGCGGACCGCAGATGCCGTCCGCTCGCGCTGGTCCTGACCGCCGGGCAGGCCGGGGACAGCCCGCAGTTCATCCCCGTGCTCAAGAGGGTGAGAATCCGCCTGCCCGCCGGCCGTCCCCGCACCAGACCGGACGCGGTCGCCGCGGACAAGGCGTACTCGTCCCGCGGCAACCGCTCCTACCTGCGTAGACGCGGTATCAAGGCAGTCATCCCCGAAAAGAAGGACCAGGCCGCCAACCGGAAGAAGAAGGGCGCCCGAGGCGGCCGGCCCGTCAGCCACGACGCCGACCTCTACAAGGAACGGAACACCGTCGAGCGCCTGATCAACAAGCTGAAGGCCTGGCGAGGCATCGCCACCCGATACGACAAGTCACCCGAGAGCTACCTCGCCGGCCTCCACCTCCGCGCCGCAATGATCTGGATCGACGACCTGCTGAAGGCTCCCGAATGATCACGACATCACACAGGCCCTA
>NZ_JBEXOV010000240.1:0-1042 GCF_040611715.1 Streptomyces sp. NPDC006544
TATTATCATGATGTTAATGATTTCTGCACGAAACTCTTTCAATATCGCTTTTGCAGTTACACTCATTACTTTAGTTGTAGGAAATATCTTAGGGGTAATTACGGGCTACTTTGGCGGAAGGTTTGATTTAATCTTCATGCGTTTCACTGATTTTGTCATGATTTTACCATCAATGATGATCATTATTGTTTTTGTAACTATCATCCCACGGTTTAATTCTTGGTCTTTGATTGGGATTATCAGTATCTTTAGTTGGATAGGGACAACGCGTCTGATTCGGGCAAGAACAATGACGGAAGTCAATCGAGATTATGTTCGAGCATCAAAAACTTCGGGAACCTCTGATTTTAAAATTATGTTTCGGGAAATATGGCCCAACTTGTCCACCTTAGTCATTGCTGAAGCAACGCTTGTTTTTGCTGGAAATATTGGTTTAGAAACAGGGCTTTCTTTCTTAGGTTTTGGACTTCCAGCGGGGACACCATCTTTGGGAACAATGATAAATGAAGCGACTAATCCAGAAACAATGACTGATAAGCCTTGGACTTGGGTTCCAGCAACAGTGGTCATCCTAATTGTGGTGCTTGCTATTATCTTTATCGGAAATGCACTAAGACGAGTGGCTGACCAAAGACAAGCTACAAGATAAACAACATTCAAGAGTGATAAAAATGTTTATCTATTAAAAATGGATATGATAAATTAAATATTATATTGAAGCAAGCAAGAAATAAAAAGAAATTATTGGAGAAACTAAGATGAACAAATTAAAAGTAACTTTATTGGCAAGTAGTGTAGTTTTAGCAGCTACACTCCTAAGTGCTTGTGGTTCTAATCAAAGCTCAAGTACAAGTACAAAAAAATTAAAAGCGGGGAACTTTGACGTTGCTTATCAAAATCCAGACAAGGCAATCAAAGGTGGAAATTTAAAAGTCGCATATCAAAGTGATTCTCCAATGAAAGCACAATGGTTATCGGGACTTTCTAATGATGCAACTTTTGCTACAATGTCTGGTCCTGGTGGAGGTCAAGATGGTTTGTT
>NZ_JBEXOV010000241.1:0-1026 GCF_040611715.1 Streptomyces sp. NPDC006544
AGCTTTGCAGGATAAAAAATTGCTAGAAGAACACAAGTCAGAAATCAATGACTTAAAAGCCCTAAAAATGCCCTCACAGGACACAAAAGAGGAACAGGCGAATAGTCAACCGCAAGAGGAATTAGAAACGCTTAAAGAGCAAATAAGAGCCTTGAATGATAAAATAAAAGGACAAGAAGAACTAAATAATCAAAGTTCTAAAAAATGGTATCAATTTTGGAAGTGACAAAAAGCCTATAAAATGAGATTTTAGGCTTTTTATTATTCAAGTGGCATAATTCTACTCAAAACCATTTAAGAGGGCTTAAAAGGCAAAACATGAGCTTCAAGCATTAAAGGGAGTGAAAAATTCATTTTTCAATTTCTTTAGTGCTTTTTCGTTGGTTTGCTCAACGACAGGAGCATTATTTTTTACTTTGTAAAAAATAGAGTTTTTTCAAAACTCAAATAAAAAAGTCCGGTCTTAAATTTTAAAAAACAAAAATTTTAGATCCGACTTGTTTTATTGTACACTTATCAGAATTTTCAACGGACTAAATTTCAAAATCATCATCACGTGCTTTATGTTTTGGACTTTGATTTTTTTGATAGGCTTCTAATCGCTGTTCTGATTTTTGATAGTATTGAATGTTTTTATCGACTTTATATAAAGTATCTCTTAAATCATCACGTTCAAGTTTTAGATTTTTTATTGTATCTCTGATAGTGGTATCTACATAATCTAAACTTTTGTTTTGTTCGACATACTCTATAATCTTTGTATCTAATTTATCTAATTGCTTTTCTGTTTCTTGATAGGTGGCTTTTAAGTCCTTTCCTATGGTTTCAAAACTTCTATCAAAACCAAGTCCTTGACTAATCAAGAAATCGAACTCATGAAAGACTTGTTTGAGTTTGATATTGGCATTGTCAGAATAAAGAGGGACATTTCCACTTTGTCGTTGTAGATTTTTAGCAACAGTTGTTCCATACATGATTTTATGGTTTGCCGGACTTTTCTTATCAAGATAAGAAAATCGGTCTTTA
>NZ_JBEXOV010000242.1:0-1014 GCF_040611715.1 Streptomyces sp. NPDC006544
CGGACACGGGACCGCTGAACATCATGTACCGGGTGGACGGTTCCTCCGATCTCTATCTCTATAGGACCTAAACGACATGTTTATCTCTGTGCTATTCTTGACCTCTACTCAAGGAAATGTATTGCGTGGAAAGTAAGTGATCGAATTGATGCCAAACTCGCCTGTGACACCTTAGAGATAGCTATAAATAAGAGGAAGCCTAAGGAACCAATTATCTTTCATTCGGATCAAGGAAGCCAATTTAAATCAGCTTCCTTTAGAAAGTTATTAGATGAGCATCAATTGCTTGCTTCTTACTCCAAGCCTGGATATCCTTATGATAATGCCGTCACTGAGGTCTTTTTCAAGTATCTTAAACAACGAGAAATTAATCGCAGAACTTATCACTCCATTTAAGAAGTTCAACTCTCTTGCTTTGAATACATCGAACAATTTTATAACAATTATAATCCTCATTCCGCCAACAAGGGTTTAACTCCAAATCAGAAAGAAGAAAATTATTTTAAGAAAATATAGCTCATTTTGTGTCTAAATATTTGACATTGGTCCAGTGTACAATTGATTCATTCCGATACAAATGAAATGAAGGCAAATAATATTAAATTAGGCGATGTTTATTTTTTTTTAGGTTTGCCTAATATTTTGCTTTAATTTTATAAAAAAGAGGTGTATACTTATAATATTCTTAAAGGAAGGTGGAAATATTTTGAAAGATACAACAAGTCAGTCTGGTAAAGAGCACAAACCTCGATTAATTCAGCATGCGAATGGTCCCTCTTTAGAGGAAATTAACGGAACTGTCGAGGTACCCAAAGGCAAAGGCTTTTGGAAAACCCTGTTCGCCTATTCTGGACCGGGAGCATTAGTTGCTGTGGGATATATGGATCCAGGCAACTGGTCTACTTCGATTACGGGTGGGCAAAACTTCCAGTATTTATTAATGTCGGTCATTTTAATGGGCGTCGTCGCCGGGGGTTCGCCGGTCGCCCCGGTCCCGGCCGCGGAACGGCCGGA
>NZ_JBEXOV010000243.1:0-1003 GCF_040611715.1 Streptomyces sp. NPDC006544
CGGGGGGCCTTTTACGTGGGGTTTACGGGTGTGTCAAGTCCCGAGTTTCCGGAACGTGACCGGGTCGGGGGCGGCGGGGCTTACTGGTGATGCGGGCCTCACCGAACAGGAAACGAGGCACCGCGGCAGGGACGGAAGGCCTCTTCTCCAGGGGATTTCCTCCCCTCGCCGCAATCACCGCACCGCCTCGATTCCCCGGGGCACCTCGTTCTCGATTCTTAGGAGAAGGTCATGATCCGTAAGACGCGCAGCAGCAACGTGGTCCGCCCCAACCGTCGTGGTGTCCGGTTCGCGACTCTGTTCGCCTCGGCCGCGGTGATCTCGGCGGGGGTCGTCGTTCCGGCTTCCATGGCCTCGGCGGCTCCGATGCCCGCTCACGTGGCGTCCGCTTTCCCGAGCGCCGGCGGTGCCGGCGGGGACGGCGGCGCCGGCGGCGGCGGCCTCATCGGTGGCGGCGGCGGCTCCGGCGGCTCCGGCGGCGGCAGTGTCCTGGGCGTCGGCGGCGCCGGCGGCAACGGCGGCAAGGGCGGCACCGGTGTCCTGGTCGGCGGCGGTGGCGGCGGGGGCGGTGGCGGCGGTGAAGGCGTCGTCGGCGGCAACGGCGGCAAGGGCGGCGACGGCGGCGGCGGTCTCTTCGGCGGCAACGCCGGAAATGGCGGCGGCGGCGGTGACGGCACCCTGATCGGCGGAAACGGCGGCAAGGGCGGAAAGGGCGGCTTCGGTGTCTTCCAGGGCGGCAACGGCGGAAAGGGCGGCAAGGGCGGCTTCGGTGGCCTCCTCGGCGGCGTGGGCGGCGGTGGCGGCGCCGGCGGCATCAGCATCTTCTGATCGCTGAAAGAGCCCGCCTCCACGGGGTGGAGGCCCACCGGCCTCCACCCCCCCACCCCCACCCCACCCCACCTCTCCGTCCGGCCCTGTCGGGCCACGCGTACCGGTCACCCCGCATGATCACGGAAATTGGAGAAGTCCCATGTTCACCAGCTCCTGGCAGCGTCCGCTCCTC